>CAYJHA010000042.1:0-6076 GCA_964369785.1 uncultured Bacteroides sp. | reverse complement strand
GCACCACGAAAACCACGAACACAACCACGGCGCACACGCCACCGACGGTTCATTAATTATGAGCGTATCACGCAAAGTGCCACATACTGTAAGTAGCGAAGAAGCGGCAAAGCAGGTAAAAAAAGTGCTGTGCCAAATTGCTGAAAAGCTTGCAGTAGATGGGATTATATTTGGGCACATAAAAGCGCTTTTAAAAAGTGACAGCGCATACATTGCATACTCAATGACGCAAACAGACCATGTAAGCACAAAAACATCGGGCAGTTTTGCAAGTGGTGAGGCAATAGAGATAGTATTTAACATTCATTCTATGCACCATGCAGAGCCTGTAAGCGAGAGTGATGTTATAAACATGCTTGGCTATTAACGCGCATGTGTATTGAATTGTAGGGGCAACCCTTGCGGTTGCCCGCCACGTAGATAGAGGTGACACGCAGCCGCTACTGCTTCGTGTCAATTAAAAATAAGGGAGAGAGTTAAGATGAACGTTTTATTTTGTGCCAGTGAGGCTACACCATTTTTTGCCTCGGGCGGGCTTGGTGACGTTGCAGGCAGTTTGCCACGCGCCATAAAAAACAGAAGGGTTGCTTGCAGGTGCGTTTTGCCGCTGTACAGCGACATGAAACCCGAATACAGAGAAAAGCTGAAATATTTGTGCAACTTCACAGTGCCTGTCGGCTGGAGAAACCAGTACTGCGGCGTTTTTTCATTAAACCAAGACGGTGTTGTTTACTACTTTTTAGACAATGAGTACTACTTCAGCAGAAAAGGTTTATATGGTTTTTACGACGACGCTGAGCGCTATGCGTTTTTTTCACGCGCAATAAATGAAATGCTGTTTTATATTGACTTCAAGCCCGATATTATTCATACGAACGACTGGCAAACGGCGCTTGTGGGCGTTTACCTGAACATGTTCTACCGCCACTTGCAAGAATTTGCGAACATAAAAACAGTGTTTACAATTCATAACATACAATATCAAGGGCACTACGGCACAGAGCTTTTGGAAGAGATTTTGTCAATAGGCAGAAACGACGCGCATGTGCTGATGTATGACACAGACATTAACTTTGTAAAGGGCGCAATTGAAACAAGCGACAAAGTGACAACAGTGTCGCCCGAGTATGCAAAAGAGCTTTTAGACCCATGGTTTGCCCACGGGTTGGACGGCATTTTGCGTGAGAAGCAGTATAAACTCAGCGGCATTATAAACGGAATAGACACAAAAGGTTACGACCCAGAGACAGACAAAAATATTGCAAAAAATTACAGCGCAAAAGCGTTTAAAACAGGCAAAGCGGCGTGCAAAAAAGAGCTGCGCAGCATGTTTAATTTAGAAAGCACAAACACACCTATTGTAGCCATGGTAACACGCCTTGTTGACCATAAAGGCATAGACCTTGTGCGAAGTGTTGCACACGACATTATAAACAGCGGTATGCAGCTTGTAATACTGGGCACGGGCGACGCGGCATACGAGGAGTTTTTCCTTGAACTGCAAAGCACATACCCCGGCAAGGTGGGCGTACAAATTGCGTTTATACCTGCTGTTGCACGTAAATTTTATGCCGGCGCCGACATGTTCTTAATGCCGTCGAAATCAGAGCCGTGCGGGCTGTCGCAAATGGTTGCACTGCGCTATGGCACTGTGCCCATTGTGCGTGAAACAGGCGGCCTTAAAGACACAGTAACTGACTGCGGAGGCCTTGAGGGCAACGGCTTTACGTTTAAAAGCTACAATGCACACGACATGCTAAGCGCATGCCTTCGTGCAAACGAGCTTTATAAAGACGCAAAGAACTGGCAAAACCTAGTGAAGCACGCTATGATGTGCGATTACAGCTGGGCCGCCAGTGCGAAAACGTACGTTGAGATGTACAAAGAGACTATGGAGCTTTGGTGAATTAGTGGTATATATTTAGAATTTATAGGGGCGGCCATTGGCCGCCTCAGACTTTCGAAAAAACCATTCACTAAAAAAAGTTGCACAAACGGGTAGTGAAAAGGGAACTTTTTTTATCTCAAAAAGTTCCCTCTTTGCCAATAAATTGGCAAATTCACCTTCAAAAATGCTCTTTTAAGGCAAAAGATTGCGTTTTCTGCGGAAAACACCTTAGGGCGCCGCCCTAAGAACCTGAAATTTTTTGAAAAAAATTTAGTAAAACTTTTAATATTCGTCATAATGATGAAGCGCTAAACTTTTTTTGACACGCTGAGGGCGGCCATTGGCCGCCCGTTACTTTGTAAACACGAAGGGGTGATAATATGTTAACAGACTTTACAAAAATAGAATTTGACATAATAATTGCCGCAGGGCAATCAAACTGCGAGGGTAGCGGCATTGGTGACGTTGAAGTGCCTTATGAGCCAAAAGAAAACGTGTGGTACTTAAACAGAAACAGCACAATTTCCACTGCCGGTGAAAAAATAAACGGCAATTTTTTGCTGGGGGCTTTTCCGCTTATTTTTGCAGATGAGTACATTAAAGGCGGCTACTTAAAAAGTGGCAGGCACATTTTAATTGTTGACAGTGCAGTTGGCGGCACAGGCTTTGTAAAAGGGCACCATGAGCATACATGGAGCAAAGGCGGTGAGCTATCTCAGTGCATGTTTAGGCTAACAAGCGACGCCCTTGCGCTAAACCCCAATAATAAAGTTGTTGCTTTCTTGTGGCATCAAGGCGAAAATTCGGTAAGTTTTAACACGACGCCCGATGAACATTTTAACTATATGCACGAGCTTTTAAGCGACGTAACAGCACAAATTAAAGGCAATTACCCAATTGTGTTAGGCGATTTTGTACAGGCTTGGAAGCAAGAAATTGGTAAAAGAGCAGACGAAATAGCAAATGCAAACAGGAAAGCCGCCAAAGCGTTTAATGGCTTTTTCGTTGAAACTAAAGGCCTTTTATCAAACGCGGAAATTGTGCCGCAAGGGCATATAAAGTGCGAAGACACGATACATTTTTCAAGAGAAGCACTGTATAGTTTGGGCAAACGCTATTTTGAAGAGTTTAAGGTTTATACTTCAAAACTTGCGTAAATTTTTAGCATAAAAGCTGAGAGCCACATTTCACAACCGTGAAATGTGGCTCTCAGCGTGTCAAAAAAGGTATAGCACAAAAAATATTGCACAAAATCATGATGTCATTTGTAGGGGGCGGCGTCCTCGACGCCCCGTTTTTTGGGTTTGGTGGGGCAGCACATAAAATCAAATTAAACAATCTCAGCAATTTCTTCAAAACTTTTTTTTGTAATAGGTGGCAGCTCAAAGTTTTCATCACCTTTGCCCACAGCCAGTATCATAACAGGCGTTTCGCCCTCAGGCCGGTTAAAATATTTGCGCAAAAATGTAATAGGTGCAGGCGTATAAGTTAAACTTTGCAGCCCCATTTTGTGTAGGGCACTTATTAAAAACCCAATAGCTATGCCTGCCGATTCGGTTACATAGTAGTTTGGTTTTTTACTGCCGTCTAAAAGTTTTGTATAGTTTTCTTTAAACACAACAATAAGGTAAGGCGCTTGTTCCAAAAATGGTTTTTGGCTGTTCGTTTTCAAAACAGACAAATCATCGGCCCATTTCTGTGTTATATGGCGCTCGTAAAAATCAGCCTCCACTTTTTCGCAAAGAGCACGTAGCTCTTTCTTTTTTTCTGCACTTTGCACCACCACAAAATGCCACGGCTGCTTGTTAGCGCCATTGGGTGCGGTTGCCGCTATTTTTATGCAGTCTTTTATCACTTCAATATCAACAGGCGTTTGGCTAAATTCTCTATACGTTCGCCGTTTTTTTGCAAATTCTAAAAGTTCCTTGCTGTTCATTGTCTCGCTCCTTGCTAATTTGTTAATAAAAAATAAACCTGCTTTTGAGTATGTTCAAAAACAGGTTTATATAAATAATCCTTAAAATTCTGTATGGATTATTTATAGTTTATTTTATGGCGTGGCATAGCCACATGCCAATTTATATTAGCTAAGGCTAATATAAATTAATCAGACGACAAAACCACAATATAGTCTTCTGTGCCGAAAACAATTTTATCGCTCTTTGTTGGGCTTGTAACAATCTCAAATGTGTCGTTGAACTGGCGTTTATAGCCTATTGCAATTTCGTTTTTCTCTTTCACAATCTCTGTAACTGTGTAGAAGTCAACCTCTTTGCCAAGTTTTATATAATTGCTTGCCTTGCGCAAGTAAATTTCAGAACCCTCTGCGTGAAGAAGTTCAGTAAATACATTTGCAAGGTCTCTGTTCTCTGAAATTTGTGTTAGTATTAAATTAACTATATTGCTACCTACAACTAAGTCGTTAACACGTGCAACATTCGCCAATTTTTGGTTAACTGTGCTCTTCATTTCACTTGTTATGTTGAAAACTCTACCGTCTTTTTGTGCTATGTCACGCAAATGAATTAGCTTTAACAGCGTCATAGAATCAGACGTTTCAACCTCGCAATCGTCTGCACTTAATAGCAGAACATGGTCAATGTTTTTGCTCATAAGTTCGCTTAAGTTGTCGCGTTTGTTTATGTCGCACTCAATAGTTTCAACTGCTATGTTGCTAAGTTTCTTTTTCAGTTCTTTGTGATAGTCGCTAATTTCTTCAGCCGCAATTATAATTTTCGAGCCTTTTTCAAAATAGTTATCAAGCTCAACAAGTATTTTTTCAAGCATGTTGTTCACGCCCAAAATTAAAATGCTCTCAGGTTTTGACGGTGTTGTGCTGTCTATTTTGTACTCGCTTAAATCGCCAAGGTTTGGTGCAGTTTCACTCGGGTTTGCCATGCCGTCGTCCTCAACAAGAAGTATGTACTTATCGCCCTCTTGCATTACCTCGGCATTGTTCGGGTTTAAAAATGCCTTTTCGCCGCGTTTAAAGCCGAAAACTGACGAATGTGGAAAATAATTTAAAATTTCGCCGAAAGTTTTACCGGCTAGCTGTGGGAAGCTTTCGAAATAAAGCTCGTTGCCGCTGTAATCAAAAAGCTCTACAAGCACATTTGAAAGGCCGGGTTGGCGGCAAGTTTGCGCAATAATTCTTGATATTGCGTCGTTTGTTAAAATAGCTTCCACTTTGCCTTCGCCTGCTATTTTAATTGCCTCGTAATTAGCCTCGTCGTTAACTGTGGCAACAATATGTGCCGTCATTTTTTGAGCACTATCTGCAAAGCAGTTGTTTATTGCTAAAATTGCCTTTGTAACAAGGAAATCGTCTTGTGTGTTCACTATAACCGACTTACAAGCCTCAACACTGCACTGTTTTAGCATGTGTGTGTCTGAAATGCTGCCTGTTCTGCAAATTATTCGTGTAGAGCCTGTGTCTTGCAACTGCTTTGCAATAAGCGTTTCCATTTCTTCTTTGTCTTCTTCTGCAAGCACAACAATGCACGCGTCTTTTTTGTTTTCGTTTGCTACTATAAGCTCGCTCATAATTGTGTAGATATTGTCGTTAAAGCCAAGAATTAGTGTGTGGTCTTTTTCTATAACTTTCGAGTTGCCTTTTTTCAAAGATTGAAGTTTTTCTTCAAACCCTGTTGTTATAATACCTATTAAGATACTTGTTATAAAAATACCGCAAAGCGTTACAACGCTCATTAATATAACAAACATAACGTTGCTTGTGTCTGCCGCTGTAATTGTGCCTGCGTCTATAACGTGCATTACGCTAAGCCAAATGTTATCGCCCAGTGTGCCCATGCCAAGCAAAAACGCAAGCAAGCCCACAATAACAATAATTATTGCAGTTGCCAAGAACAAAATGCCCACAAGCGCCGCCGCACCTTTTGACATTAAGTTATCAAAGCGATACTTAAGTAAATCTGTAAATTTGTTTTTCATTATTCCTCCGCCTTTTCATGTGTGTTTTTTTGCTAGCCCTGTAAATAGTGCCTAAGCACAAAACAGCAAGGCCGGCATTTTGCTGTTTAAATCAGTCTATATAAATTTACCATATTAATGGCATAAAGTCAAATAAAAAAACGCACAGGCGGCCGTTTTGGCCGCCTGTGCTCAGAGTGTTAAAAAAGGTATACCCCGAAAAATATTGCACAAAATTATGAAGTCATTTGTAGGGGG
>CAYJHA010000041.1:2125-17226 GCA_964369785.1 uncultured Bacteroides sp. | reverse complement strand
TTTTTTTCAAAAAATTTCAGGTTCTTAGGGCGGCGCCCTAAGGTGTTTTCCGCAGCCCTATTTCGGCAATTTTTCGCTATACTTCCACTTTGCTATCAAGGTTTACATTTCAAAAGAAGCGCTTCTTTTCCCTCTTTGCAGTTCAAAAAATCGTTCAAAATTTGCTAGTTTCAACTTGCCTAGGCGCTTCCTAAGTAGGCCTCTTGGTTTTTACAAACTTCAACCATTGCCATTATATTTTCAGGCGGCACATCAAATTCAAGTGCATGTGTAGGTGCAATTATATATCCGCCGTCTTTATAAAGAACATCGTAAATTCGTTTTATTTCAGCTTTCACTTCGTTAGCTGATGCGTAAGGCAAACATTGCTGTGTGGAAATTCCACCCCAAAATGCAAGTTTGTCGCCATACTTCTTTTTAATTGAAACTATATCGTAAACTTCAGGTTGGAATGTTTGGTAGCAATCGAGCCCTATTTCTATTAGGTCATCAAAAAGCTCGTGGCAATCTCCGCAAGAGTGTTGAAGAACAAAAAGCCCTTTATCCTTAACTTTTTTGTATAATTTCGCCATTTGCGGCTTTATGTAATTTTTCCAGTGTGGGTAGCCCATTATAAGCCCTTTTTGTTGCCCCCAGTCATCGCCGAAATAAATACCGTCAAAATCATATTCTAGCGCAATGTCTACTAAGCGGCCGTAATAATCGCCTATTTTGTTAAAAAAATCTTGCGTTTCATCGGGGCAAGCTACCATGCTCATTAGCACATTTTCCATGCCTGCAATTGCCCATGCTCGCTCAAACATCAAAAAGCCAAAACCGTACATCATAAACCTATCGTCGCCGTTTGCACGTGCTTTCATCATTTCTTCGCATTCTTCACGTAGCCTTGCTTCGTCGCATGTGGGGAAAACATAGTCGTGGTCTTCTAGGTCATCAATTTGGTACTCATCGGGCAAACCTATATCTTTATCTGCCCCTGTTCTGTTCCACACTACGCCAAATTCATCTTTAAAGTGGCCGGGCTTGTCGTTTAGCTCAGTTGGCCAGCCCCAATATTGTTTATAGTATAAATGCGTTCCAAGTTTTTGCTCTATGTCTTTATCGTTTGTGTACTCTATCAATTTATCAAGCGCTTGCTGCGTAAAATCCATGTGGTACGGTGCAAAGTCGGTTTCTTTGTGTGATAGTGCATTAATAACGCGCTGTCTTCTTGTCATAATTTTAACCTCCATTATAGTGGTGACACTATAAAAATTTAATTACTTGAATTATACACATTACATTGATATAATAATAGACAAAATAATTTAACAAAATAGAAAATTTGTTCGCGAGGTTTAATTTATGAAATTGTTATCAAATACAACTAATATAAAGCAGCTACTCGAAGATATACATTTGCTCACAGGTTGCAGGTGTGCAATTTTCGGCAAGAATTTTCAAGAATTATATGCATATCCCACCAGGCTTTGTGGGTTTTGCAAAGTACTTAGAGAAAACACCGAAATAGCAAATTATTGCAAAAGTGACGATTTAGAGCACTTTAAACAATGTGAAAGCACAAAAACAACTGTTGTTTATACGTGCCACGCACATTTTATTGAAATTATTGCGCCTGTTATTTACAACGATGAAATAGTAAGCTATTTTATGGTAGGGCAAATTTATGAGAATAACCGCCAAAGCGATAACTTAAAATTAATAATGGATAAATATAGTAATTTAAATTTAAATGCGAACAAATTAAAAAAAGAATACACAAAAGTAAAAAATATTGATAAAGAAAAAATAATGGCGATAGCCAAAATTGCACAAATTAGCGCGCTATATTTAAGCAGTATATATTCATCCAATTTAATAAAAGAAAGTTTCGCTGAAGAAATAGACAATTACATAATCAATAATTTGTCGCTTGATTTAAGTGTAGATACGCTTTGTGCACATTTTAACTATAAAAAAACTAATTTTTATAAGGTCACAAACAAATTATTTGAAGTTCCTATCACAAAACATATAAGGGAGCTTAGAATTGCAAAAGCAAAACAATTGCTCTCCGGCACTGACATGAAAATTAGCAAAATTGCCCAAACTGTGGGAATTGATGACTACAATTACTTTACCAAGGTTTTTAAAGCTGATGTGAACTGTACGCCAAGGGAATATAGAAAAAACAGTTTTCATGTAAATTTTACTGATGTATCATATAATTTATAGTTCATTTGTTAAATCATACCCAAAAAAGCTTGCTCATCTATAACGCTAACCCCCAGCTCCCCTGCTTTTTTCAGCTTCGAGCCTGCCGCTTCGCCTGCTAGAACATATGACGTTTTCTTTGAAACTGAAGAAGACGCTTTACCGCCATTTTTCACAATAAGCGCCTCTGCCTCGGCACGCGAGAGTGTGGGCAACGTGCCTGTAACAACTATTGTCATTCCGCTTAAAGCAGTGCCTTTAGGCTCACCTTTATAGTGCATATTTACGCCTGCGCTTTCAAGCCTTTCAATAAGGTCTTTCGTTCCGTCTTTTGCAAAAAAGTCTATAACGCTGTCTGCCATTACTCCGCCAAAACCGTCAATTGCGCTAAGCGCTTCTTTGTCAGCGGTAAAAAGCATTTTAATGTCGCTAAAATTTTCCGCAAGCAACATTGCACCTTTTTCACCTATGTGGCGTATGCCAAAAGCGAATAAAAGCTTGTCTGTGTTTCTTTGCTTCGACTGCTCTATTGCAAACAGCAAATTGTCGGCAAAAACACCTACATCTTTGCCTAGTGTAAGAAGCTGTTCTTTTGTAAGTGCGTAAATGTCGGCAGTGTTTTTAACGTAGCCTTTTTCTACAAGTGTTGTTGTCACAGATGTGCCAAGCCCGTCAATATCCATTGCACCTTTTGAAGAAAAATGTATTATGTTTCGCAGTATTTGTGCAGGGCACTCCGGGTTTGTGCACCTTGTCGCCGCCTCATCGTCAAAGCGCATAGCCTTTTCACCGCAAGAGGGGCAAATGTTCGGCATTTTATAAACAGTGCTATTTTCGCAATGGCTTATAACTTTTACAATTTCGGGAATAATGTCGCCGGCTTTTCTAACAAGCACTGTGTCCCCTATTCCAATTTTAAGCTCACTAATAAAATCTTCGTTGTGCAAAATAGCACGTGCCACCGTTGTGCCGGCAAGCTGCACAGGCTGTAACACAGCGGTGGGTGTTAGGGCACCTGTGCGCCCAACAGAAACTTCAACATCAAGCAAAACAGTCTCTTTTTCTTCAGGTGGGTATTTAAATGCAACTGCCCAGCGCGGAAATTTCATAGTGCTTCCCATTGTTTGGCGCTGTGCAAAATCGTTAACTTTCACAACTGCGCCGTCTATGTCAAATTCAAGCTCAGCGCGCATTTTGCCTATAAGTTCTATCTCTTTAATAACATCGTCAATGTTATTAAAAACGTTGTAGCGTGGCGAAACATTAAGCCCTAGCGTTTTTAAATAGTCAAGGCTCTGCGTGTGTGTTGAAAGCTCTTTTCCGTTAATTTGTTGCACATTAAAAACAAAAAGCGAAAGCCCACGCTCTTTTGTAACGGCACTATCTTTTTGCCTAAGCGAGCCCGAAGCGGCATTTCGTGGGTTTTTAAACTGCTTTTTTTCCTCCAGCTCCTGCTGTTTTACAACGCGCAAAAATTCACTTCTTGGCATGTAAACTTCTGCACGCACTTCCAAAAACTGTGGTGCGCCGCTAATTTGCTTTGGAACTTTTTTAATTGTTGCAATGTTTGCCGTTACGTCTTCCCCAACGGTGCCGTTGCCACGTGTAGAGCCACGCACAAAAACGCCGTTCTCATACTCAAGGCTAACTGAAAGCCCATCTATTTTTATCTCAACAACATACTCGGGTGTTATGCCGTAATCCCTCACTCGCGTATCAAATTCACGCAGTTCGTCATATGAAAAGGCATCTTGCAGGCTATCCATTTTCACAGCGTGGTGCACCTCGGCAAACGTGCTTGAAACACTTCCACCCACGTTTTGCGTTGGTGAAATTTCACTTGCAAGCTCAGGGTGTTTTTCTTCAAGCTGCCTTAATTTTCTCGATAACACATCATATTCAAAGTCATCTATCTCTGTTTCGTTTTCATTATAGTACAAGTTGTTATGGTACAAAATTGTATCTTTTAACTTCTGCCATTCTTGTTTAACGTCCCTGTCATTCGCCAAAATTTTCACCTCAAATTTTATTTTAACATGCATAGAAAAGCTTAATTGCACAGTGTAAGCACTGTTAAATACAACATTTTTATTATACCATATATTTTCTGAAATAAATACTGAAAAATGCAAATACTTTTACTCAGCAACAGAGTAAAACATGGGTACTTCGCCCACTATAATAGTCTCTGAAATAGTCACATCGTTTTCTACAATTGTCTCAGTTGAATACCCCGGCATTACAACGCTCATTTCAACTGTAAAATGCACTTCAATGCTGTGCTGTGTTTGGTTTATGCCGGCTGTTGTAACTTTATTATGCGTTGTACTTGTTACAAATGATGCCGGAATTAACTGCAAGTTAACGTCAGGCCCACGGCCTGAGAGGAGTTTCCACCCAAAAAGTGTGCCTAGCGGAATGCTTATATTTTGGTACTCAAGAAGCTGTAAACGTTCAGATACAGCGGTTGTCAGCCGCGCTTTCACGTCGTTAAGTGCACTTGTGTTTACAGTAATGCTTGTAACAGCGCCATTGTTGTTTTTTTGCAAATCTACAAGGCTTTCAATCATCTCGGGTGATTTGCTCATCTCATCAATTACCGCCTCGTTTATTGCAATTATTGACACGTTCTGGCACTGATACTCGGCTATTGTTGTGACAATTGGGCCAATTTGTGCGTCAATAACTGCTAATACTATTATAACAACACTGCAAATTGCGGCAACTTTAATAATTCGCTTTAACGCTTTTTTTTGAACTTTTTGCTTTTTTTGCGGTTTATATTTTACAAGCCTTTTTTTAAATTTTTTCCTCATAGTGCACTCAACCTTTCACTTTACAGCTATTTAAAATAAATGGCTGCATAATAGCCGCTATTTTAATAATATTCGTTTTAAACGTGAAATGTGCACACTTTTAAGCAGTTTTCTTTTGAAATTTACAAAAATACGGCTGTGACAAAATGCAAAAGCACTTTACCACAGCCATATTAATTTACTTTATTGTAACATCGGTACTTAATTAAATGCTAACTAAGCATATTTAAAAGCACACCTGCCGCAACAGCACTGCCTATTACACCTGCAACATTTGGCCCCATTGCGTGCATTAAAAGGAAGTTGTGCGGGTTTTCTTGTTGGCCCACTTTTTGTGCAACACGTGCTGCCATAGGCACTGCCGAAACGCCTGCGGCACCTATAAGCGGGTTAACCTTGCCTTTTGTTGCCCAGCACATAACTTTGCCAAGCAGAACGCCACCGGCTGTGCCAAGGCAAAAAGCCAAAAGCCCCAAAACAACTATAAGAAGTGTTTGCATGTTAAGGAATGTATCGGCATTTGTTGTAGCACCAACCGAAATGCCAAGGAATATTGTTACAATATTCATAAGTTCGTTGCCGGCTGTTTTTGTAATGCGCTCAACAACGCCTGATTCTTTCATTAAATTGCCTAGCATTAACATGCCAACAAGTGGTGTTGCGCTTGGCAAAATAAGCGATATAATTATGGTACACATTATTGGGAAAAGGATTTTTTCCTTTTTCGTAACTTCGCGAAGCTGTGTCATAACAATGCTACGCTCTTTTTGTGTAGTAAGTGCTTTCATAATAGGCGGCTGAATTATAGGCACAAGTGCCATGTAGCTATAAGCCGCAACTGCAATTGCACCCAATAAATGCGGTGCAAGCTGTGATGTTAGATATATAGCTGTTGGGCCGTCTGCACCGCCTATAATGGCGATAGAGCCTGCCTCTTGATTTGTAAAGTTAGGAATTGACGCACCAAAAATGCTTGCAATTGGGTTTAAAAGCGGGCCTGCCACTTTTGCGCCCCAATATGTGAAAAATATGCCAAGCTGTGCAGCGGCACCGAGAAGCAAACTTTTCGGGTTAGAAATAAGCGGGCCAAAATCTGTCATAGTGCCAATGCCCAAGAATATAAGCGGCGGGTATATGCCAAGTTTCACGCCTAGATACAGCATGTCCGCTAGGCCGCCGTAATTTAGAATACTTAAAAAGTCGGGGTGTCCGCTTTCTGTAATAAAATATTCCATGTGTATAAGCTCGCCGAAAGGCAAGTTTGCAAGCAACATGCCGAATGCTATTGGCAATAGCAAAAGAGGCTCAAACTGTTTCACAATTGCAAGATACAAAAGGAAACACGCAATAATTATCATAAATAGATAGCCCGGGTTTTCAAATAAACCAACAAAACCGGAGTTTGAGGCTATACCTGTAACAGCGCCAAAAAAACCTTGCATAAACAATCTCCATTCTGCCGCTACATATTAGTTTCAGCCTTTGAAAGCGGCGTTACAAAGGCTATTGTGTGTGGCACTGTAACAAAAAAGCCACGCACAGTATAATTTTGCTTATAGCAAGACAAAAGTAGCGCTAAAGCGTTAAATAATTAAAACGGCTGTGTATATTCGGCCATGGCTGCACTGCCCCAAGCATTTTGCCTTACAGCTGCACGTTTTACAGATTTCACCGTAAAGCTGCTGCCGCCTTCCATGCAAGCAATTGCAGCAGTAATTGCTGCCACAACTTCGCCGGGTATGCCTTGCTCTATAACAGGTGCAATTGCGGCTGTTTTAATATCACTGTTTTCTAAAGCCAAATCATCTGCTTTAACGCCTTTTTTTGAGCTTTTAAATAAAACGCCTTGCACTGTTATGGCAACAAATAAAATAATTAAAACAAAAAAAACGATGGTTATGCCTGTGAATACAACGGTGCCAATCTCCGGGTTTGCCTGCGAAGATAACGACACAGTAAGCAATTGAGAAATATTCATGAAGTTTCCCCCTTCTAAAAAATTACAACATTGATTATATTATAAATTAAAACGAGAATTTATGCAACACAATTTTTAAAATTTACTGTTATTTTTTAATATTTTATGATACAATGTAAAAAAATATAAAGGTGGCTGTGCAATGATAGAGTCAAACATTATTATAGTTTCTCTTGTTTTTTTTGTGCTAAGCTTCGTTGTAATGGGCTTTACAATAAAGCACGAGCACGGGTTTTCAAACAAAGTTGTGGGCAGGCTAATTATCGGCGTGGGGTTTTCCCTCTTTCCTTTATATCTGCTGGGCAACACCGGTGCTGTGGGCGGGCCGTTCGATATGACTATCTCGTCGTATTTGGGCATAGTGCGTGTTTTAACGGGTGAGAACTCGCTTGAAAACACACGCGAGGCAATAGGCGATTTGCCGCACAATGTAGAATTTTTTATAGCAAACTATACAGCACTGCTTCATTTCATGCTCTCACTTTTAGTGCTTGGCTTTGTTTTAAATTTCTTTAAAAACTTTCTTTCTAAGTTTAGTTATAATTCAATAGAAAACGGCACCCTTTGCGTTTTTAATGAGCTGTCAGAGCGAACTTTATTACTTGCCGAGGACATTCGAAAACGCGAAAAGAACAAAACGCTTCAAAACTGCACCGTTGTGTTTTTGGCAAAAGCAGACGAGCAAAACAGCCAAAGTGTAGGTTACCTTGAAAGGTTGCGTGCAACAGGTGCGCACATTTTTGACATTGCGCCCGACAAGTTTAAAATACACAGGCGTTATTATAGAAAAAACATAGATTTCTTCCTTTTAAAATACAGTGAAGAGGAAAATTTGAAAGACGCGCTTGCACTTGCAAAAAAATATTCAGTGCAAAAAAAACAGAATGTACTTCAAAAGCTAACTTCAAATTTCTCTTCAAGTATTGCGTCATTTTTTAGTAAGTGCGCCGATAAATTAAATGCGTTATTTTGCAAAATATTTAATTTGCCGCACAAACGTAAAAAAGAGAAGAAAAAAGCACATTTTCAAATACATATTTTAACGTCTACGCCTGAGGCAGTTGCCGCTGTGGACACTATTGAGTACTCTAAAAACATAAGCTTGCGGCTGTTTGATGAATCTCGCGCTATGATTTACGGCCTTTTAGATGCTCACCCATTGTTTTTAGCAAGGCGTGGCAGTAAAACAAAAATAATGGTTGTTGGGGCCGGGCGCATGGGCACGCAAGCTGTTAAAACATGCGCGTGGTGTGCACAAACAATAGATGCCGCACCCGAGATTATTGTTATAGACAGCGATAGCACATGGGAAACACGCTTTGCGGCAGACTGCCCTGAACTATCTCCGCTAACGCAAACGGCATTTGCGAAAGAAGAATCTATAATAACCTTTTACAACCATAATGTAGAGCACAGTGGCTTTTTAGATATAATGAAAAAGCACGACGATGTTGGTTACATTATATGTGCACTTGGCAATGAAGAGCTAAATTTACGCACAGCTCTTTATATTCGAGGCGCGTATGAAGAAATTCGTTTCGAGGCCGGCTTAAATGATAACACCCTTGACAGGCCGCAAATTCACCTGCTTTTGAGCAACCCATTTTTGCACGATATTAGCAGCACACTAAAATACAACGCAAAAATACCGAGCGATTTAAAACCGTTCGGCAATTTAAAAAACCTTTATACATGGGAAAATGTTGTTAACCCGTATCTTGACCATTTAGGCATGGCGGCAAACAGGTATTACGCGCGCCATTTTGCCGGAAATGTAAGCGCAAAAGAGATGAAAGCAATTGAGGAAAGCGCTGATAAAGATTACGAGGACAGAGAGTATGTGCGCCTTTCTTCCATGGCAACGGGGCTTCACGCAAAATATAAGTTCCATGATGCGCTTGCACAAATTTCCGGCATAAAATATAGCGAAGAGCAATGGCGCGGCAAGCCCTGCACTGATATGATTAAGAAAATGCGCAATTTGCTGCTAGACGAAAACCTTGTTGAACAGCTTTCAATAGTTGAGCATAAGCGCTGGAATGTTTATATGCGTGCACAAGGGTGGCGCCGTGCAAGCTATGAAATGGCCGACAAATGGTACAACGACAAACGCGCGAACAAGCACAGGAACTTTTGCTGTAAGCTGACACTTTGCCTTGCACCATGGAAAGAGCTAGATGACGTTGACAATTGGCAAATGGAAAAAGAAGGCAAGTGCGATGGTTTCAAGGAATTAGACAGAATTATGGTTCGAGACCTTGCAACAATTATTGAGCAAGCTAAGGAATTGAATGGGTGTGTCGATTAAAAAATGCAAGGGCGCACTGCCAACTTTGCCGTGTAATGTTGTGCGGCCAATAAGCGCTTTGATATTATATATTAAAATTAATTTATGGCTGCCGCTATTGCGACAGCCATAAATTATTTAATTACACCTTCAAACATCACAAGCTTATGTCAAAGCAATCGGCAAGCTCTGTTTTCATCAGTTCATCAAATTTTTCTTGCTGGGTAATTATTGATGTGCTGTGAAATTCATTATCTCTTATTTTGTAATTACTTTGCGGTATTTGTAGCCTAAATGTTGTTTGCATGTAAGG
Organism: uncultured Bacteroides sp.; assembly: GCA_964369785.1. Lineage (GTDB taxonomy): Bacteria > Bacillota > Clostridia > Oscillospirales > Ruminococcaceae > Ruthenibacterium. The sequence continues at coordinate 7,639 of CAYJHA010000041.1, read as the reverse complement.
CTCACTTTCCACCTTTATCTCACCCATGTGCAGCTCTACCAGCGCTTTCGTTATGTAAAGCCCCAGCCCTATTGAATTTTTATCACGGCTGTTTTCACTCTCATCGTGCCAATACGGCTCAAAAATATACTGCATTTTGTCGTGCGTTATGCCGCTTCCGTTATCAATTACGCTAATTTCAACAAAACCGTTCACAAGCTCTAGTTTTACAATAATTTTACCGTTTTCCTCAGGCAAGTGTTTTATTGAATTTGAAATTAAGTTCAGCAAAATACGATAAAGTGCGTTTTCATCAACGCCCACAATAAGAACGTCCGGCACACAGCATATAAAGTCGAACTTAATGCCTCGAAAATGCAAAAAACGCTCTAACGTTTGCAAAATCCGCTTTAAAATATGCGTCAAATTTTGCGGTGATATTTGCAAATGAAAGTTTTTACTCGTCAGCCTGTCCGCATCAATAAAATTATATGAAATGCGCAAAGCCCTGTGTATATTAGAAACAGATATGTCAAATAAATCTTTCATTGACTTGTCGTAAACATCGCCAATTGGCATAATTTTCTTTTCCATAAGCTCAATAGCAGACAGCGCAACGCCAATGGGCTTTTTTATCTCACTAGATAGCAAAGCCAAATTAAAAAGTTCCTCTTTAACCATAAATCTCCCCAATTATAAAATATTCAATTTAAAATTTTCCACTGCAAGCGAAATAAACTTACCGTTTGAAATTGAGTTCAACTCTTCATTGTTAGAAAGCAAGAGCATATTGCTCATTGCACTTGTTTTATTGCTCATTGCAGACTTTATAACACCTGCGACGGCATTTTCAACACATCGTGAGTCTGTATCAAATTTATCGGCTACATTTTTATAAATCTGTGTCAGCGTCGGCCTTGTATTTTTGTTTTCTACAAGTTCTGTAATAATTTCCTGCACATAATCAAAGCCTATAAGTTTAGTGGGAAGGCCCAGTTCTAAAACATGCTTTAACACTGTTTTCTTCAGCATTTCTTTAGAGTTGTTGTCGTTCATCTCGCCTTTTTCTGCGGCATTTAAAGCACCGTTTGCAACCATTCTTATACGGCTTGCGAATATATCAATATTACACGGCTTAACAAGGTAATAGCTCGCACCGCTTTTTAACATTATGTCGGCAACAGAGCCGTGGTTGCCTGCGCTTACTGCAATAAATTTCGGTTCAACTCCTGTATTTTTTAAAAAAACACATTCCATAACGCCAATACCATCAATTATAGGTAAATTCACACCAAGTATCACAACATCGGGTTGTGTGTCTGTAATTTTCTGCACTGCCTCTCTTCCGTCGTGTGCAACGCCGCAACAAACCATATCATCGAACATGTTAATTTGCGAGGTGCATACGAAGCAATAATCTATGTCATTATCTGCAACAAGCACCCTAATTTTACTTTGCGCTTTCATGTTATTTGCAACCCCCTCACAAAAAACGAGTTACAAGGGCATTATAACCTTTTATACTTTACCGATTTATCATCGAGTACATCAAAAATTTGCATAGGAGCAATACCGTTCTCAAACAAAAACTGCACCACATTTTTAATAAACGCTCTGCCACAAATTATATTTACGGTGCTCTCTTTTGTTTTTTCGCCCTCAACAAACTCTGCCACTGTAACAAAATAACTATTTATGAAATCGTCCTCTTGCTTGTAAAAATATTGATATTCTTTTTTGTTTTGAAATTCATCAATTTGAGAAAAATATAATACTTTTGCACTATGTACACTTGTCATAAAATACACACCCCTTTAAATAATGTTGGTTTATGTGTTTATTTTAATGAAAGTATGCGCAAAATTCAACATAGAATTCCCTTGAATTTCCATGTATTTTCGTAATTAGCCAAAAAACATTGTGCAACATTCATAATAACAGACTGTTAAAACTGTCTATCTTTAATAAAAATGTTGCAACAATAAATATTTTTTATGAATTTTTTGTGAATAGTTTCAAAATTGTTTCGGGGACGCTCAATCAAGTTCACATATTGCTTTTTTAATAGATAAAATTGCTTTTGGCGCCACTGATAATTGATTTACCCCTAAATTAACAAGCATTTTCAAAGCGTTAACATCGCACGCAAGGTCACCGCAAACGCTAACAGAAATATTATTTTCAACGGCCTTTTTCACAGCAATTTCTACCATGCGAATAACAGCAGGGTGGTATGGGTTGTAAAAATGTTCAATAGCTGCATTCTGCCTGTCTGCCACAAGAGTATACTGTGTTAAATCGTTCGTGCCAATGCTGAAAAAATCAACACTTTTTGCCAGTTCATCTGCCATCATAACAGCTGCCGGCGTTTCTATCATTACACCTATGGCCACTTTTTTATATGCTATTTTGCTTTGTTTTAAATCTTTGCAAATTTCGCCTATTATGTCTATTGTTTTATTCACTTCCCACACGCTGCAAATCATCGGAAGCATTAAGCTTATTTCGCCAAAGGCTGACGCCCTTAATACAGCGCGAAGATGCGTTCTAAGCAAGTCTTCGTGCTCAAAAAACACACGCATTCCCCTGCAACCAAGTGCAGGGTTTGCCTCTTTTTCACTAAAAAGGTTATCGAGCTTTTTGTCTGCGCCAAGGTCCGGTATTCTAATTACTGTTTTTTTGCCTTTCATTACTTGAACAACGCGTTTGTAGCACTCAAACTGTGCTTCTTCACTTGGAAAAACGTCTTTGTCAAGATACAAAAATTCTGTTCTGAAAAGGCCTACACCGTCGGCACCGTTCTCATCTGCACACAAAACATCGTCTACACCTGCAATATTTGCACATATGTCTATTTGTTTACCCGACTTTGTAGCTGCTTTTACCCCAACATAGTTTTTAAGTGCACTCGTCTTTTCTTTTTCAATAGCCATAAGCTGGTCTGCTCGAAGCATGTCTTTGTCGTCGGGTTCTAAAATAAACGAACGGTCGTAAGTGTTAACAATAGCGCGTTTTCCGCTTATTCCCTCAGACACAGGCACATTAACAAGCGCCGGTATTGCCATTGTGCGTGTTAAAATAGCTGTGTGCGAATGTATGGAGCCGTTGCGAATAACAAACGCTATAACGTTTGTTTTCTCAAGTTGCACAGTTTCACCAGGCGTTAAGTTATCAGCCACAACAATGCTCGGCCGCTTAATATTTTCAAATAACATCTGTACGCGTGAGCCGGTTAAGTTGTCTATAATAATGTTGCTTATGTCATTCACATCTGAAATTCGCTCTTTCATATAAGGGTCGCTTATCAGCTCAAATTGCTTTTTGTAATGCTCGTTAACAAGGTACACTGCATACTCTGCATTTGTATTGTCGCTTTCAATAATGTGAACAACGGCATTTATGTACTCATTGTCTAAAAGCATTAGCCTGTGTGCTTCAAAAATTGCGGCTTCATTTTCGCCGTATTCTTTTAGCGTTTTGTTATATAATTCTGCAAGTGTGTCAACTGCTTTTTCGTGCGCAACAAAAAAACGCGACTTTTCGTTAATTGCGTCTTGAACAATTAATTTTTCAATCTGCCTGTCGTGTTTTTTAATCTCAAAAACATCTCCAACGGCAACCCCGTCACATGCAACTTTACCGCAATATTTTTTCATTATTAAACCTCCCTACCTAATAAATTTCGCCTAGATATAACAAAGAGTTGCGCACAAATATATTTAACTTGCCACAAGCAAACGCTAAGTGGCAAAAAATAATGTTATATTGTTAATTTCTTGTTGTTTACATTATAGACGCTTTTTCCCCAATTTACAACATATTTTCATAATTTTTTCGATAATGCATAGTTTTTTGGTTGTTTTTAGTGTAATATACATAGTTCGCTTAAATATAATACACAATATAACATTAGTATTTTGACTTGTTATGTCGATTTTATTAAAAAATATTAAATTAATAACTTTATTATACAAAAAAAATGTGGTATTATGATTTAAAAGTTTTAAAAAACACATAGTTAAAGAAAGGCTTTGGTATTTTAAATGGGGCAAAAATACATCGGTAATAAACCGCACGAAAAAATTAAGCCGTGGGCAGTTATATCGCTATTAGTTATTTGGCAAATAGCGGCTATTATTATAGATGAGCGAATTTTTCTTGTGGGCCCTGTCGAGGTTTTAATTTCGCTGTCAAAGCTCGTTTTTACTATTGACTTTTGGGCTTCTGTTAACGGCAGCTTTATACGCATTATAGGTGGTTTTTCGTTTGGCGTAGTTTTAGCGGCGTTTCTTGCGGTACTTGCTGCAAAATTTAAGCTTGTAAGGCACTTCCTTGCACCTTTTATGCTAACTATAAAGTCAGTACCTGTTGCGTCGTTTGTAATACTTGCTATAATATGGTTTTCGTCTCAAAACCTTGCAATTTTGATAAGCTTTTTAATGGTACTGCCAATAATATACACAAGTGTACTTGAGGGCATAAATGCAACAGACAAAAACCTAATTGAAATGGCAGATGTTTTTAGAATGGGCAAGTTTAGGCGGGTGCGCTACATTTATTTTTTTGAAGTACTGCCATTTTTTGTATCAGGTGTAAAAGTAGCGCTTGGGCTTTGCTGGAAATCAGGTGTTGCGGCAGAAGTTATAGGCATACCCGATAATTCCATAGGTGAAAATTTGTTTAATGCCAAAATTTTTCTTGATACATCGTCGCTTTTAGCTTGGACAGTTGTTATAGTTTTAATAAGTGCTGTGTTTGAGAGGTTGTTTTTATTTTTACTTGGCAAATTTTGCGAAATAACTGAAAAAGTGTGATTGCGTTATAATCATGATAATTATTGACAAACAGAATGGAGATTTAAATGGCACATGCTGATGTGATAATTAAAAATTTAAGCAAAGCTTATGGCAGCAATAAAGTTTTAGAAAACATTTCTGTCACATTTCCCGCAAGAGAAATAAGCTGTGTTATGGCACCCTCGGGCAAGGGTAAAACAACGCTGTTTAAAATTATTATGGGGCTTGAAAAAGCAGATAGCGGAGAAGTAATAATTCCAAAAGACTCTACGCTTGCGGCTGTTTTTCAAGAAGACAGGCTGTGCGAAAACTTGACAGCCGAAGCAAACATTGTAATTGCAACAAGTGCACGCAAAGAAAAAATTGCAGGCGCACTTTGTGAAATTGGGCTAAATGGTTTCGAAAAAGCAGCTGTGTCAACGCTTTCGGGCGGCATGAAAAGGCGCGTTGCAATTTTGCGCGCACTTCTTTCAAGCGCAGACATTATTTTAATGGACGAGCCTTTCAAAGGGCTTGACGAGGACACAAAGCACAACGTAATGCAACTTGTAAAGCGCTATACAAAAGAAAAGACAGTTATTATTGTAACGCACATAGAAAGTGAAGCGACAAACCTTGGTGCAAGTTTCTTTTTTGAATTATAACGTTCCAAAGTTTCGGGCGGTCACACAGGACCGCCCCTGCGTTTCGGGCGGTCACACAGGACCGCCCCTGCGTTTCGGGCGGTCACACAGGACCG
>CAYJHA010000041.1:0-2025 GCA_964369785.1 uncultured Bacteroides sp. | reverse complement strand
CCCCTACTACTAAATACACCACATCACCAAACACCTAAGTTCTTACATAATAAAAAAGCACTATAATTACTTGACATAATTGAAAAACAGTGCTACAATAAAGCTTGCGCCGTTTAGGTGCGTTTTGTCTTGCCAAAACGGTGCGTTTTGGGCTTTGCTTTACGTTATAGTAAAGTGCCCAAAAGTAATAATTTTTAAAAGAAAGGAGAAACTAATGCCAACATTTAACCAACTTGTACGCAAAGGTCGTGAAGTATTGGTGAAAAAGAGTACTGCGCCTGCCTTGCAAAAAGGCTATAACTCAAAGAAAAAAGCGTATACAGACAAAAGCTCGCCGCAAAAACGTGGTGTGTGCACAGCTGTTCGTACTATGACACCGAAAAAACCTAACTCTGCTCTACGTAAAGTTGCCCGTGTCCGTCTTTCAAATGGTATCGAAGTTACTTCGTACATTCCCGGTATCGGCCACAATCTTCAAGAGCACAGCGTTGTTTTGATTAGAGGCGGACGTGTTAAAGACTTGCCCGGTGTTCGTTACCATATTATTCGTGGTACGCTGGACACACAAGGCGTAGCAAACCGCGGCCAAGCTCGCTCAAAATACGGTGCAAAGCGCCCCAAGGCCGGTGCGAAATAAGTAAAAAGAAACATTAATTAAACTACTTGCCCACAAAAAGGGATTTATATATATAAACCTCTTTTATAAGGCAGTACGGAAGTTTTTTATTGCTTTCGAGTACCAATGATATCATTAATATGAAGGAGGGAAGAAAGATGCCAAGAAGAGGTAATATTGCTAAACGCGATGTACTTGCAGACCCGGTATACAATTCCAAAATGGTTACACGTTTAATCAACAGCATTATGTATGACGGCAAGAAAGGTGTTGCTCAAAAAATCGTTTACGATGCATTCGACATTGTAAAAGATAAAACAGGCAACGACGCACTTGAGAGCTTTGAAAAAGCGCTTGAGAACATCATGCCGGTACTAGAAGTTAAAGCTCGCCGTGTAGGCGGCTCAACTTACCAAGTGCCTATGGAAGTGCGCCCTGACCGCAGAGAAACTCTCGGTTTACGCTGGCTTACATCATACTCTAGGAGCCGCAACGAGCGCACAATGCGCGAGCGTCTTGCAGGTGAGATAATGGATGCTTGCAACGGAAACGGCAATGCATGCAAAAAACGTGAAGATACACACAAAATGGCAGAGGCAAACAAAGCATTTGCACATTTCAGATACTAAGTTAAGGAGAACAGAATATGCCAAGAGACGTCTCTCTGGAGATGACCAGAAACATCGGCATTATGGCTCATATCGACGCCGGCAAAACAACTACAACCGAGCGTATACTGTATTATACAGGCATTACGCATAAAATCGGTGAAGTTCACGACGGTGCCGCAACCATGGACTGGATGGAGCAAGAGCAAGAGAGAGGTATTACAATTACTTCTGCCGCCACAACATGTTACTGGAGCCATTCCGATTTAAAAGACGACCCTGCTAAAGCTAAAAAGCTAAGGCACAGGGTTAATATCATCGACACACCCGGCCACGTTGACTTTACTGTTGAAGTTGAGCGCTCACTTAGAGTTCTTGACGGCAGTGTTACAGTTATGTGCGCAAAGGGCGGCGTTGAGCCACAGAGCGAAACTGTGTGGCACCAAGCAAACAAATACCGTGTTCCCCGTATGATTTACATTAACAAAATGGACATTATGGGTGCAGACTTCTTTAGAGTTATGGACATGGTTTTAGACAGGCTAAAAGCTAATGCAATTCCCATTCAGCTACCAATCGGTGCTGAAGAGGCATTCAAAGGCATTGTAGACCTACTGGAGATGAAAGCCGACGTATACTATGACGATTTAGGCAAAGACGTACGTGTGGAAGACATTCCCGAAGATTTAAAAGCAAAAGCCGAAGAGTACAGAGAAAAACTTGTAGAGGCAATTGCAGAGACAGACGAAGATATTATGATGAAGTATCTTGAGGGCGAGGAAATAACTATTCCTGAGTTAA
>CAYJHA010000040.1:0-17309 GCA_964369785.1 uncultured Bacteroides sp. | reverse complement strand
AAAAATTTCGGGTTCTTAGGGCAGCGCCCTAAGGCGTTTTCCGCAGAAAACGCAACCTTCTGCTTAAAAGCACATAGCCGACAGGCGCACCCTTAACCTAAATTGCCTTCGCTCTGCCTGTTTTTTTGCACCCAGTCGGTATCTTCACCCACATAAGTAATTGCCCCCACAGGGCATATATTTCCTCAGCCATGGCAATGGTCTATACAATTAATAGGGCTTGAAACTAAAGGGGCTCTGTGCTTTTCTGCTTATACAATTTTTTTTCTATAAGCTTTTTTAACCAAAGCAAAACAAACGTTATTATTGCAAAACCGCCCACAGTTACAACATACGTTAAAGCGGCAAAAACAAAGGCAGGTAAGCTGTGCAAAAACGGCCTGTCGGTTTGGTAAAAATAGTTTGCGCCCAAAATAAAGTAATTTGCTATTAGCGCAATTGGGAAGTAAATTGTAAATGATAATACAGCGCGTTTTAAGCCGTCAAACGAGAAAAACCAGCCGTCTGTAATAAACGCGTATATAGGCAAAAGCACTGTTATTAAATGGTTAATCATATATGAAAAACCACTTATATGCGTGAAATTATACACCGCAAGTGGGTAGAAAAGCGAGATGAGAGCAAATATACTGAAATAGCAAATAGGGTCTAGGATTTTTTTCTTACCACTTATTAAGTACACTATTGTTAGCATTGAGGCAACGCGGCAAAGCTGAAGCGGCAAGCCCTCTGCCATGAAATTCGGTGTTGCAAAAAAGTACCAACCATAAAGCATTACAGTTTGTTGAACGCTAAATAAGCACAAAAACAAAACCCTAAAAGCTTTTTTGTGCGCCTTTACAAATTTGTGGTTTTTTATAAAAACAGCAATTATTACAAAGCATATTGCAAGATATGTAAGGTGTGCTGTGCCAAGTATCTTTACAAATTCAGCGTTATAATCGAAAAAGTCATTAAACATTACGTGTTCCCCCGTGTAAATAAGTTTATGCCAAAATAGTTTTGCAACGCAGTGCATATTGTAGGTGCCCAAAAAGTCACCGCTACAAAAAATATTCACATTCCAAAAAACATAATAATATTACGCCCACGAAAAGTCAATACTTTTTTTGCGGCTTGATATAAAAGCGTGGTTTAATAAGCCGACAAAAAATAAAGGCTTTGCAAAACCGCAAATTTGACAAGAACACGCGTTGACTTTATAATATAGTATGAAATAACAAACCACAAAGTGAGGAAACATTTATGGGGCTTTCAATTTTAGTATCAGCGGCTGTTGGCTGTGTTGTTGGGCGCCTTGCGTGCTTTTTGTTAAAAGACAGGCTGAATGTTTTGCGCAACGTTCTATGTGGCGTTTTCGGCGGCTTTTTGGGCGGCTTTTCTGTTTATAGCGTAAATTTATCCGTTTATTCGTGGTTTTTTGAAATAGCAGTGGCGGCAATAGGGGCTTTCGTGTTTGTGCTTGTTATAAAAATAACCGATAGAAAACGCAGAGGCTGAGCGCCTACACGCGAAACTTGCACATTATTGGCACTAGCTAAAACAAAAGCTGTAAAAAAGCAGCTGAGTTATTAACAAAGTGCATTAGAATACATAATAACAAATTATTAGTTTTGTAATAAATATAGCACAAAATGAATGAAAGTATAAAAATAGCGGGCATTTCGGCAATGTTAGCGTGCAAAAAACAGAATAGTAATGACACAGCGGCCATTGCTAAAAATGGCTTTTTTTGTGCCAAAAAATTTAGTAAAATGCCGCGAAATATAAGCTCTTCAAAAATAGCAGGCACTACACACAGTGCTAAAAAACTTGTAAAAAGCGCAAAATGCTCTTTCGGCAGTGCCGGCTGTGAAATTTGTGCTATGCTGAAATAATTATATAAAATATTTTCGAAAAATTGTGTTAAAAACGATAATATATGGCCAATAATAATAAAAGCAGGCAGTAATACAATTTGTTTTGCTTTAATATGTTTAGCGCCACTGTAAACACCGGCTAATATTTTAAAATTAAACACTTTTTTGTAGTATAAAACGGTGCAAAGCCCACTAAAAAGCGCCGTGAATAGCAGTGTGGTAGCGCTTGCAGTGCCGTTTTCTGCTGCGGTTTCAAGCGCATGCGCATAATTGGTTAACTGTGGGGCGGTGGCAAAAGCTATAAAGCTAAAAACAGCATTAAAAAACATGCGAGAACAATACGCCGTTAAAACGTAAATTAGCAGCCCTATTGTTATGTGTAAAGTGCCTTTAACTTTTGTGCTAGCGTTATTAAAAACCTGCAGTTTGCACGCCTCCCTTCGTATTAAAGCAGTTGATGCTATTTGCACCTAATGTAACTGCTATTTGTTATTATACCAAAAAGCCGGTAATATGTCTAAAAATGTAAGCTTTTAAAAACAATTATTTTTTTAACATATTAGCGCATTATTTAAACACAACACCGCATTTTTGCTTGACAAACATGCAAAAAACAAGTATAGTTAATCTAATTAGTTATTAATTTAGCGGTGGCACGTTTTGGAATTATATGTAAAAATTAAAACAGTTTACATTACGGCTCAGAACAAAGCCTATATAATGAAAAACAACTTTATATCAATTTGAATTATTGCACATAAAAATGTGCTTTGAATATAGCAACACCTTAACAACCTATGAACAAAAAATAAACAGCGGCTGATAAAGTTAAAACTTGCCACAGTGGGCAGGTTTTCTTTTGCTGTGCTTTGTTTATTTTCAAATTTAAAAAGGAGAATTAATGAAAAACAAAGAAAATAGCGAAAATACGGCGAATATTGAGAAAAAGCCGGGCCAAAACGCCAAAAGGCGTTACGCGCCGAAACAGCGCAGTGCAAACGCAGGTGCGCAAAACAACACAGCGCAAAGAAAACAAGGTGCGCAAAACAATAATAGTGCACAGAGTAAAAGCACTGCAAAAAACAGTGCCGCGCGGCAAAAAAACAATAAGCGGCAAGGCACGGGTAATAAAACCGGTGCAAATAACAATTTGCCTTCAGCAAAGGCGCCCGCCGGCACAGGCGTGTTGAGCCTTGCTAATAAAAACACGCGTGTTTCTAAAGCAAATACAAACGCACGCGCAAGGCAGAACCCTGCGCAAAATGCAGCAACAAAAACAGGTGGGGCACATTTGCAAAACACAAAAAATGCAAGAAACGCACCGCAAAACACACGCAATGCAAAAAACACGAGAAACGGAAAAAAACAAATAGACCCGAGTGCACCTAAACTGCACATTTACCCACTTGGTGGCCTTGGTGAAGTTGGCAAAAATATTACTGTGTTTGAGTGCAACGGCGATATGATAATTGTAGATTGCGGCCTTGTATTCCCCGACAGTGACATGTTCGGCGTTGACCTTGTTATACCTGATTTTTCGTTTGTGCTAGAGAACAAAGACAAAATAAAAGGCATTATAATAACACACGGGCACGAAGACCACATAGGCAGTTTGCCTTACCTATTAAAGCAAGTGAACTTGCCCATTTACGCAACAGGGCTTACAATAGGGCTTCTTGGCAATAAACTTGAAGAACACGGCCTTCGCAAAAGCACAAAGTGTATACAAATTCACCCACGCAAAAAGTTTAAGCTTGGCTGTTTTACAATAGAGCCCATTCACGTTAACCACTCTATACCCGACGCAGTGGCGTATGCTATTGATTCGCCCGCAGGTGTTGTGCTACACACGGGAGACTTTAAAATTGATTATACGCCCCTTACAGGCGGCCCAACCGACCTTGCAACAATAGCAAAGTACGGTAATAGTGGCGTGCTTGCTTTGATGTCAGACTCTACTAATTCAGAGCGCCCGGGCTTTACACTTACAGAGCAAAAAGTAGGCGAGGCATTCGCAACGCTTTTTAACAAAGCGCAAAATCAACGCATTATTATAGCAAGCTTTGCATCTAACCTTTACAGAATACAGCAAATAATGGACATGGCCGTTGCAAAAGGGCGCAAAATTGCCGTTTCGGGCAGAAGCATGATTAACAACACACAAATGGCAATGGAACTTGGCTATTTGCATGCGCCTGAAACTAGCATTATAAGCGTAGACGACATTGGCAAATACCCACCCGAAAAAATTGTGCTTATAACAACGGGCAGCCAGGGCGAAGCACTAAGCGCACTTTCACGCATGAGCATAAGCAGCCACAGAAGCGTGCAAGTTGGCGAGGGAGATTTTATTATAATTTCCGCAAACCCAATACCGGGCAATGAAAAAATGGTTACCAAAGTTATAAACGGCCTTTTAAAGCTGGGTGCTGAAGTAATTTACGAGTCGATGTACGAAGTGCACGTTTCGGGGCACGCATGTCAAGAAGAGCAAAAGCTTGTGCTTGCACTTGCAAAACCACAATTTTTCTTGCCTGCACACGGCGAGTATAAACAGCTTAAAAAGCACGCTAAAACAGCAATAGATGTTGGTGTGCCGAAAGAAAATGTATATATAGGCGAAAACGGCGACCATATTGTGCTTAGCCGCAATGGCATTGAAGTTAAAGAGAGCGTTACGGCAGGCATTGTGCTTGTAGACGGCCTGGGCGTTGGCGACGTGGGAAGCATAGTTCTTAGGGACAGACGCCACTTGTCTGAAGATGGGCTTGTAATTGTAACGCTTGCCATAGACAAGGCGGCAGGTCAAGTTATTTCAGGGCCTGAAATTGTATCGCGTGGGTTTGTTTATGTTAAAGAGAACGAGACGCTTATAGATGACACATGCAATGCGGTGAAAAACCTGCTTGCACGTGTGGACGCACCTGTTTTACGTGACTCTAACAGCTTAAAAGCAAAAATGAGAGAGACTGTTTCGTCTTATCTATACAGGCGCACAAAGCGCAGCCCCATGATATTGCCTGTTATAATTGAGGTGTAAAAAATATTATAGTGTATTGCGTAAAAGCCGGCAGCTGAAACGCAATACGCTATGCCAAGAGGTGTGAATTAATGCGTAAAAACGTTAAATTCGACAAAATTGATTTACTGTGCGGCATGTTACTTGCCACGCTTGTGCTTGTTATTGCTTTATGCATAGCCATAAATGCGGCGCTGCTTATAGCCCCGGCAGTTTTTTGCCTTGCGCTGTTTATGTTTTTGCTTTTTCATGTAAAAAAATTGCGCCGCTTAATTACACGTATTCTTCACGGCGAAAATTACGGTGTAACTAACGGTGAATTTCAGCAGGGTTTGCAAGCTTTAAACACGCCCGTGGCAATTGTTCAAAACGGCAAAGTTTTATGGTATAATGTATTGTTCAGGGAAGAAATTTTGCATGGATACGATGATTATTACATGAACATAAGCCAAATATTGCCGAATGTAGAAAGCATGAACAGCCTTGTTGCACAAAAGGCAGACGCAGTAATTAACGAGAGCCTTTACACTGTTTACGCAAGTGAAAGCACAAGCGGCAAAGATACATTTACACTTTATTTTATTAACGACACGCAAGTTAAAAACAGCGCAGAAGAATATGTAAATACACGCCCTAGCATTATGTACATTGCAATAGACACGTACGACGAGATTTTAAAAGAAATGAGAGAGTCAGACCGTGCACGTATATTGTCTGAAATAAACACGGTTTTAGAGCAGTTTATAGGCCACACAACAGGTATGCTTCGCAAAATATCGGCGTCGCGCTATTTTGTTGTTGCAGAAGAGCGCCACATAAAAGAAATGGTAATAAACAAGTTCTCTGTTTTAGATAAAGCACGCGAGATAACAGTGGCAAACGGGTTTGTTTCGCTGTCAATAGGCGTAGGCCGCGCAGGCGACACACTGCAAGAGTGCGAGGCAATGGCTGTGCAAGCGCTGGACATGGCGCTGGGCCGTGGCGGAGACCAAGTGGCAATAAAAACAAAAGACAACTATGAATTTTTCGGCGGCGTAATGCGCGGCGTTGAAAAGCGCACAAAGGTGCGAAGCAGAATAATTGCAACTGCGCTGTGCGACTTAATACGCCACAGCTCAAACGTAATTATTGCAGGGCATAAAAATTCTGATTTAGACAGCATTGGCGCCGCCGCAGGCGTTTACAGAATTGTAAAGGCGTGCGATAAGCCGGCTTATATAATGGCAGACAGGAAAAACACGCAGGCAGGCAAGCTTATAGACGAGCTTGTTGCAGCAGAAATACCGGTGTTAAACCCTGAAAGCGCAGAGACAATTGTAGAGCGGAAAACGCTTTTCATCATAGTAGATACGCACATGAGCACGCTACTTGAGAGCAAGTATGTGTTTGAAAACGCCGCAAATGTTGTTGTAATTGACCACCACAGGCGGTGCGTTGGGTATATTGACAACGCTGTTATTTTCTACCACGAGCCGGCGGCAAGCAGTGCCAGCGAACTGGTGACAGAACTGCTGCAATATGTTACAATTGATAAAGACAGAAAGCTTACGGTAACAGAGGCGCAAGCACTTCTTGCCGGAATTATGCTGGACACGCGCAACTTTAGCGTGCACACAGGTGTGCGAACATTTGAAGCGGCGGCGTATTTACGCAGAGTGGGCGCCCAAACGCCCGAGACGAAAAAACTGTTTTCAACACCGCTTGAAAGCTACAACCTAAAGGCAAAACTTGTTGAAAAAGCGGAAATTTTTATGGGATGTGCCGTTGTAGTGCAAGAGGGCTTAACATACGACTTAAGCGTTGTTATACCACAGGCGGCGAACGATTTGCTTACAATTGAAAACGTACAAGCAAGTTTTGTAATAGTAGACATGGGCGACCAAATTATGATTTCTGCCAGAAGCATGGGCGACGTTAACGTGCAAGTTATTATGGAAAAGCTGGGCGGCGGCGGCCATCACACAATGGCAGGCTCACAGCTTAAAGGCGAAAGCCTTGATAAGGCAAAAGAAATGGTGATGAAAGCCATTGAAGAATACAGGGAAGATAATGCCTAGCCGTGTTTGGCACGGCATTAAATGCTTTTAAGGCGGCTTTGTTGAAGTGTTAATATAAAGCGGCAAGAGTTTATAAAAATAGTAAGGGGAATTTGCATGAAAGTATTATTGAAACAAGATGTGAAATCAATAGGTAAAAAAGACGAGATACACGAAGTGTCGGACGGGTATGCAAGAAACTACCTATTTCCGCGTAAGCTTGCTATAAGTGCCGACGCAGGCGCAATTAGCATGGTTAAAGACAAGGCCGCGGCAAAAAGCCACCATGAGCAAGAAGCGCTGGCGGCCGCAAAAGAGCTCTGCGCTAAAATTGACGGCAAAACAGTTACAATTACAGCAAAAGCAGGGCAAGGCGGGAAGCTTTTTGGCGCTATTACGTCAAAAGATATAGCCGAGCACGTTACAAAGGCGTACGGCGTACAAGTAGACAAGCGCAAAGTGGTGCTTGACAGCGACATAAAAAGCTATGGCATTTACAATGTGGACATAAAAATACATGTGGGCGTTGTGGCGAAGATAAATTTAGAGATTAAAGATTAAAATTGCATGTAAATTGCCCACAACATTGTAGGGAACGCATTGTATGCGTTCCGCCATGTGGCAATTTGCACGTAGCTGTAATATGGGAGAATATGTTCAAATTTGCAGTGTTTTGGGCGGCCGATGACCGCCCCTACAACTTTACGTGACGGGGCGGTAACATAAAACCGCCCCTATAAATACGGGGTAATTTTATGGCAACTAACAACAATTCAATCAATTTATCGCTCGACTCGCTCGGCGTTAATTTGCCGTACAGCATGGAGGCAGAGCAAGCCGTGCTTGGTGCGGCAATTCTTGACAGCGAGAACACAGTGCCGCAAATGGTAGAGACGCTTCGCTCAGAAATGTTTTACGCACGCCAAAACGGCGAAATATTTTCTGAAATTATACGTCTCTTCACCTCGGGCGAGCCTGTCGACTTTGTCACGCTTTTAGGCGCTGTTCAAAAGGCTAACGTTTTCGACACAGCAGACGAGGCAAAAACTTATTTAACGCGCCTTGCAGAGACTGTGCCCAGCATTTCAAATGCACATTCGTACATGGAAATTATAGCCGATAAATACCGTGTGCGCCAGCTAATAACAGCTGCAAAAAGCATTTTAGAACAAACAGCGGAAGAAAACGATTCGTCTATTTTGCTTGAAAGCGCAGAGCAAAAAATATACGAAATTCGTGCAGGAAGAGACACAAGCGCACTTGTGCCCATAAAAAGCGCGCTTGTAGATTTGCTTATTCACCTAAATGAAATAAACGGCCCCGAAGCACAAAAACACAGGGGTATTCCCACAAGCTTCACTTATCTTGACAACATGCTGTCCGGTGGGCTTGGAAGAAGTGACCTTATAATTTTAGCCGCACGCCCCGGTATGGGTAAAACGTCTTTTGCGCTGAACATTGCCTCAAACATTGCAAGAAAGCAAAACATAGGCGTTGCCGTTTTCAGCCTTGAGATGACCTCGCAACAGCTAACGGGGCGCATACTCTCGGGCGAGGCTGCAGTTAGCAGCGGCGCGTTTCGTTTAGGCGGGCTTGGCACGCAAGACTGGGAGGATATTTCACGTGCGTCTGAAGTGCTGGCTAATACGTGTATTTACCTCGATGATTCGTCGAATATTTCTGTATCTGAAATGAAAGCAAAAGTAAGGCGTATTAACCAAGATAAAAATAAAGCGGACATAGGCGTTATAATTCTTGACTACTTGCAACTTATGAGCTCCGGCAAACGAAGCGAAAACCGTGTGCAAGAGATAAGCGAAATAACGCGTAACCTTAAAATAATGGCAAAAGAACTTAATGTGCCGGTGTTGGCGCTGTCTCAGCTCTCACGTAGTGCCGAAAAAAGCGGCAGAGCAGACCACCGCCCCGCACTGAGCGACTTAAGAGACTCGGGCTCTATTGAGCAAGACGCCGACATAGTGCTGTTTTTATACAGAGAGGCGTACTATGACAACAGCGAAACAGCCGACACCAGCATTGCAGAGTGCATAGTTGCAAAAAACAGGCACGGCTCCACAGGTAAAATTGACCTTGCATGGGACGGCGAGCACACACGTTTTACAAATGTGGACTATGCGCATGAGTAGCAATTATAACTGTGACGAAAAGCAAAAACTGTGTGCCAATAAAGGAAGTTTGTATGGCGGTAACAAACAAAATTTGTGCGGCCTTGCGCAAATTGCGCTTGATACGCAAAAAATGCATGGCATGGTTGAAAGTGGCGACAAAGTAATTGTAGCATGCTCCGGCGGTGCCGATTCTATGGCACTGTTGCATTTTTTTCATAGCCATAAAGAAAAGCTTGAAATCGACGTTTTAGCGGCACACGTAAACCACAATTTACGCGCAAGCGCTTCAGACGGTGACGAGCTTTTTGTGCGTGAATTTTGCGAAAAGGCAGGCATACAACTTTTTGTAAAACAACTAAGCTTTACTAAAGCCCCAAGCGAAAATGAATGCCGCATAAAGCGGTATGAGTTTTTCGAGGAACTTTTAGCACAGCAAAACGGCACAAAAATTGCAACAGCGCATACCGAAAACGACAATGCAGAGACAATTTTGCTACACATAACGCGTGGCGCAGGGCTTTTTGGCCTGTGCGGAATTTTGCCTGTTCGCGGTAAAATTATAAGGCCACTTTTAAATGTGTCGCGCTTGGAAATAGAGCAATACCTAAAACAGCACAATATAAATTACAGGCAAGACGGCACGAATTTCGAGGATATATATGCAAGAAATAAAGTGCGCTTAAATGCAATGCCCGAGCTTAGAAAAATAAACGAAAATGTATCGGCGTCTCTTCTGCGGCTTGCAAAAACAGCTGGGGAAACAAACGACTACATGTTAATACAAGCCGATGAGCTTTTAAAAAGCGCCGCAATAAAAAACAGCTTGGGAGAGTTAGGTTACAGCGCAGAAATGCTTGCAAGTGCACATGTAGCAGTTCTAAAAACGGCGCTTCACGTGCTTATAACCCCTTATGCAGACGCAGACACGAAAAAAATTGAGCTTGCACACAGCGCTGTAAAAAATGGCACAGGTAGTGTGGAATTAAGCAAAACAGCAACATTCACAGCGGCACAAAACTTTGTTAGAATTATAAAAAATAACAATATATCAGCTAAAAATGAGCAAAATGTAAAAGAAGAATTACAACAAAGTTTAACGCTGGCACAATTAATAAGCCTGGGAAGTGTTAAGCTAAAAAGCGGCTGTATTATTACGGCACAAATAATAAATTATGAAAAAACAGTAAATTTTAAAAAAAATGAAAAAAAAGACTTAAAAAACCTTGCAGATTATGGTAAAATAAAATGTAATTCAATATTTAGGGCAAAAAAGCAAGGCGACACGTTTAAAAAAGCGCACAGCAATATTACCAAACCACTTAAAAAAGTATATAGCGAGGCAAAACTAAGTGCACACATGCGCGAAGCAAACCCTGTGCTTGTAAGCGAAAACAGTGGCGAAATAATATGGGCGGCAGGCTTTGGCTTTTCACACAATTATTTGCCAAGTGCTAACACTGAGCAGTGCCTTTTGCTACATGTTGAATATTTATAATAATATCTTGTTAAAACACGGTTTTTCAGAAAGGAAATGGTCATAATATGAACAGCGTGCTTGATAAAAATATAAAAAATGTTTTGCTTACAGAGGAGCAAATAAAACTAAAAGTGGCGCAACTGGGCGAAATGATTTCAAAAGACTATGAAAACAGCAATAGCCTGCTTCTTGTAACTGTGTTAAAGGGCGCTGCTGTGTTTTTGGCAGACATTATGCGCGAAATAAGCGTGCCGCATGAGATTGATTTTATGGTTGTTTCAAGCTACGGCGCAGGCGTGAAGACGAGCGGCGTTGTGAAAATTGTGAAAGACCTTGACATACCGCTTGAGGGTAAGGACATATTAATTGTGGAAGACATACTCGACTCCGGGCTGACACTAAGCTATATTAAAGAACTTTTATTGAGCAGAAACCCGAAGAGCATTAAAATAGTGTCACTATTAGACAAGCCCGAAAGGCGCAAAGTTGATTTAACGGCCGACTACATAGGTTACAGCGTGCCCGACGAATTTGTTGTTGGCTATGGGCTGGACTATGATGAACTTTACAGAAATTTACCGTATATAGGCATTTTAAAGCCTGAAGTTTACGAATAAAATATAACATTTAAAAAACAGGAGTGAAAAGAATTTGAGTAAAAAACCAAAAAGTATTAACGGCTTGTACTTGCTTGTACTTCTCGGCGTTTTAATAGTAGTATTTGTTGTGTTTTCAACAAGTGCAGACGTGCAAGACGTTCAATATTACGAAATAGCGCAATATTTCGAAGAGGGGCAAGTAAACGAGTTCACCATGGATATGTCTACGGGTGAGCTTGTTATAACACTTGATGAGGGTGTGGAGCTAAGCGAAGATGCACAAGGCGCAATTGTGCCCGAGGCGCGCTTCCCCGATGAAGAGCCCACAAGCGGCACAAAAATATCGTATACACTGCCGTATGCAATGTTTTTTGTCGAAAACTTGGGCGATTATATTGACATAAGAAAAGAAATGAACCCCGAAGAGCCGATGAAATACGACTTCATACCGGCAACAGAAACGCCGGCATGGATGTCTATGCTTCCTATGCTTTTAGTGTCTCTTGGGCTTATGGCGCTGTTCTACTACTTTATATTTATGCAAGGTGGCGGCGGTGGCAGGGGTGCAATGAGCGTTGGCCGTGCAAAAGTGAAAGATCAAGCGGATAGCACCAGAAAAGCCACGTTTAAAGACGTTGCAGGCGCAGACGAGGAAAAAGAAGAGCTTGCAGAGATAGTTGAATTTTTGAAAAACCAGCGCAAGTTTAACACACTTGGCGCCAGAATACCGCACGGTGTGCTTTTAGTGGGCCCCCCGGGTACAGGTAAAACATTGCTTGCACGTGCTTGTGCAGGCGAAGCAGGTGTGCCGTTTTATTCAATTTCAGGTTCCGACTTCGTTGAAATGTACGTTGGCGTTGGTGCCTCACGTGTGCGTGATTTGTTCGATAAAGCGAAGAAAACAGCGCCGTGCATTATATTTATAGACGAGATTGACGCAGTGGGTAGGCAAAGGGGCGCAGGCCTTGGCGGCGGCCACGATGAGCGTGAGCAAACACTTAACCAACTTCTTGTTGAAATGGACGGCTTTGGCGCAAACGAGGGCGTTATTGTTGTTGCCGCAACAAACCGTGCCGATATACTTGACAGGGCGCTTCTTCGCCCGGGCAGGTTCGACAGACAAGTTTATGTGGGCTTGCCCGACATAAAAGGCCGTGAAGAAATTTTGCAAGTGCATACACGCGGCAAGCCGCTTGCACCTGACGTTATGCTTAAAACAATTGCAAAAAGTACAGCCGGCTTTACAGGTGCAGACCTTGAGAACCTTGTAAACGAAGCGGCACTTCTTGCGGCAAAACGCGGCAGAAAAGCAATTACAGAGGCAGACATAGAAGAGGCGAGCATAAAAGTTATTGCAGGCCCTGAAAAGAAAAGCCGTGTTGTAACAGAGAAATCTAAACGCTTGACAGCATACCACGAGGCTGGCCACGCAATAGCGCACCATCTGTGCGAAATGGCAGACAAAGTGCACCAAATTTCAATTATCCCACGCGGCATGGCAGGTGGTTATACAATGAGCTTGCCCGAAGAGGACAGAAGCTTTGTGACAAAAATTGAGATGGAGCACCAAATTGTAACACTTCTTGGCGGCCGTGTTGCAGAACACCTTGTGCTTGATGACATTTCAACAGGTGCAAGTAACGACTTGCAACGTGCAACCGCAATAGCCCGAAGCATGGTTACACGCTATGGCTTCTCAGAAAGGCTGGGCCCCGTAGTTTACGGCACAGACCAAAACGAAACGTTCCTTGGCAGAGACCTCAACACATCGCGCAATTATTCAGAGACTGTTGCGGCGGAAATTGACGATGAAATTCGCACGCTTTTAGACAACGGCTTTGCACGTGCACGTGAAATTTTAACAGAGAAAATGGACGAACTTCACGTTGTGGCAAAAGCACTGTTAGAGCGTGAGAAGCTTAGCGGCGAAGAGTTTGAGATGTTAATGAACGGCGAGGAACTGCCTGAATTTGTAAAAGAAGAGCCCATTGCACCTGCAACACCTGACGCAAATGAGAACGGTGAGAATAGTGAGAACGGTGAGAACGGTGAGAATGGCGAGAATGGTGAGAATAGTGAGAACGGCGAGAATACATTAAGCCATAACAACAGCGGCACAAATGACACTGAAGTTTTCGACGGCAAACCTGTTGACGGCGGCGAAACTTTTAGCCAGCAAATGAACAATGCTAATAATATCGCCACAGAAAGCGAAGAGCCTGAAACAAACAATAAAGCTGACACAAGCGATAAAGGCTAATACTAACCAAAGTGCTGTGACACAGTTGTTTATATTTGTCACAGCACTTTTTTCATTATTAGTTTACAAATGCTTTTGAAAGGATTATAATTATAACCATGAACAAACGATATGTTTATTTACTATTGGCACTTGCAACAGGTATTTTAGGCTATGTTTTAAGTATATTAACGGCGCAAATGCCGTTTTTTGCAGCAAATTACGGCCCTGCTTTGTTGCTGGCTTGCAGTGTTTACCTTTTTGTTGCTTTTGCTATTTGCAAAAAGCCTGTGCTGCACGCAGGCATAGCACTTGCCGTTGCACTGGCGCTTGAATTTTCACAGCTTTTAAGCTTTTCATGGCTTAATATTGCAAGCAGTACAGCGCCCGGCGCATACATTTTGGGAAATGCATTCTCAATTAGTGATGTTTTCTGCACTTTAGGCGGCATTGCCGCTTGCTTTATTGCAGATTTTATTATTAGCGCAAGAAAACCGAAAGTAAGAAAGTCTAAATACAGAAAATAAGTAAAAAGCCCTGCGGTGAAGCGGAAAGGACTATATTTTATGAAAGTACTGGAATCTTCTGAAAATTACCTTGAGACAATACTTATACTGCAAAAACGAAATGGTATGGTTCGCTCGATTGACATAGCAAACGAGCTGAATTTTTCAAAGGCCAGCGTTAGTGTTGCAATGAAAGGCCTGCGAGAAAATGATTATATAAAAGTTAATGAAGACGGTTACATTTCGCTTTTAGATAAAGGTTTGGAAATTGCAACCAGCATGTATGACAGGCACACAACGCTTACGCTTGCACTTACAAAGCTTGGTGTAAACGAGAAAGTTGCGGCGCAAGACGCATGCAAAATTGAACATATTATTAGTAACGAGACATTTTTGGCAATTAAAGCGGCACTGGACAAATTTTAATTGACGAAAATAAAACAGTAACACATTTTAGGAGCTGCCCAACATGAAAAAAGAAGCATTACTTGAGCGGTGGGCAAGTTCACCAATAATTGCGGCTGTTAAAAATTCAACGGGGCTTGAAAATGCGCTTGAGTGTAGCTGTGAAGTTATTTTTGTACTATACGGAAACATAAACAACATAGGCGAAATTGTAAAGCGTGCAAAAAGCCGCGATAAATCGGTGTTTGTGCACATAGACTTAATTGAGGGCCTTGCCGCAAAAGAGGCCGCGGTAGACTATATTGCACAAAACACACTTGCCGACGGAATAATTTCTACAAAGCCTAATATTATTAAATACGCAAAAAATTTAGAGCTTTATACGGTGCAACGTTTTTTTGTGCTAGATTCTCTGGCGCTTGAAAACATACGCAAAACCGACAAATTATGCGGCGCTGACTTTATTGAAATATTGCCGGGGCTTATGCCTAAAGTTATTGGTATGCTTTCGGCACAGCTTAAAAAGCCGCTTATTGCCGGTGGGCTTATAAATGAAAAAGCCGATGTTGTGGCTGCTTTAAGTGCAGGGGCAATTGCGGTTTCAACAACATGCGAGGCCGTGTGGAAATTGTGAGTGTAGCAATAAACAACGATAATTACTACATTACTAAAAAAGCTTGCAAATTTTGCGATAGGCACGGCAGGTAAGCGAGTAATAATTTTTGTATTGCGAGTGAGGATAACACAGCATAGCGCATAAATTTGCCAAAATAGGCGTGTTCGGGTTACTCCCTAATGGCTAAGGCGTATATACACTAAACTCCCTTTGCCTTAAGGCAAGGGGAGTTTTTGTTTTTTGAAGGCGATGTATTACCTTGTTTTAACGTTTTGCTATAATTTGAAATTTGTTTAACAATACATACAAAAGGTGGAAAAATGAAAGAATTTAAAACAATAACTTATGAAGATATTAAAAATATAAAATATATTTTATGCGACATTGATGATACAATTACAACAGAGGGCAAGCTTACTGCACAGGCGTATAGCGCATTGTGGAAGTTAAACGACGCGGGTATACGCGTTGTGCCTGTAACAGGCCGCCCGGCCGGTTGGTGTGACATGATAATTCGCCAGTGGCCTGTAAGCGGTGTTGTTGGCGAAAACGGCGCTTTTGCATATTACCCTACAAAAAACGGCATTGAGCTAATAACGCACCCAAGTGTTGCAACGGGCGACATTCAAAAAAGGCTGGAAAAAGTAAAAGAGGCGTGCTTGAACACAGTAAAAGGGTGTAGAGTATCAAAAGACCAGTTTTCCAGAAAATATGATGTGGCGATAGATTTTAACGAAGATGAACCGAAACTTGGCTTTGAGGCAGCCGAAAAAATAAAAGACGTTTGCATAAAACTTGGTGCAGTTGCAAAAGTTAGCAGTATTCATGTTAATGCATGGTATGGCGATTATACAAAAGTAGACATGGCTAAGTTGTTTTTGAAAGAAATATATGAAGTGGAAAACCCACAAGAGTGCTGCATGTTTTTTGGAGACTCGCCTAACGATGAACCGATGTTTGAGTTTTTTAAGCATAGCTGTGCAGTTGCGAATATAAAACCGTTTGTGAGCAGTTTGCAGCATTTACCGTCGTATATTGCTGAATTTGAATCGGGCAAAGGTTTTACACATTGTGTAAACCATTTACTCACCCTTATTTAATGCAAATAGGTAGTAAAATACATTTTATTTTTAATAGCAATTTAAGAAAATATAAGTGCATGTAATTTTCTGTTAAACAACATTACTTCACTTGTATTTTCTTTTTCTTTTTCTTTTTCTTTTTCAAGACGAAAAATTTTGCAACTACACTTAGCACGATACGCATTGCAGGTTTATCCAGCTCTTTGTGTGCTTGTTTAAGCTTTACAGGTATGTCAATGTTCTGCGGGCAGTGCTTTTTGCATTTTCCGCAATTTGTGCAAAGGTTTACGCCGCTTTTTTCGCCCATGGCGCCTGTGTGCCTAGCAATGTATTGAATACCGTTAAGGCCGCCTTTAAAGAAATATTTACTGTTGTAATCTGCAAATATTAGCGGTATATCAACACCGAACGGGCATGGCGTGCAGTAATTACAGCCTGTGCACGGCACTTTCATAAGCTGTTTGTAAACAGTTTTAACATCTTCAATTATATTAAGTTCTTCTTCGCTCATGCTATTTTCTGTTGTAACGCTTGCGGCGTTTATGTTGTCTTTTATATGCCCGTAATCGTTCATGCCGCTTAAAACGGTGCTAACACCTTCGTGGTTCATAACAAAGCGCAATGCCCAGTTTGCAGGGCTACGCTCTTCCTTGTAACTTTTGAAAAGCTGTTTAACTTTATCGGGTGCTTGGTTTGCAAGCGCACCGCCACGAAGTGGCTCCATAATGCTAACGCCAATTTCAAGCTCGTGGGCCCTTATAAGCCCGGCTTTGCCTGCTTGGTAATTTTCGTCAATATAGTTGTATTGTATTTGGCAAAAATCCCACTCGTAATCTTCCAAAATCTTAATAAAATCTTCGGGCCTGCCGTGGTAGGAAAAGCCTATAAATTTAACTTCACCGCTTTTCTTTTTGTTGTTAATAAAATCTAAAATCCCAAGCGATTTCAAATTTTCCCAATCAGGCATACTTGTAAGCATATGCATTAGATAAAAATCTATGTAGCCTGTGTCAAGGCGCTGTAACTGTGTGGCAAAAAACTTTTCAAATTGCTCGGGCTTAGTCACTAAATAAGCGGGCAGTTTGTCGGCAATGTAAATTTTATCTCGCAGGTCAAATTTCTTTATAAACTCGCCAAGAATACCCTCGCTTTTGCCAGAGTGGTAAAGGTAAGCTGTGTCAAAATAATTCACACCGCCATCGTACGCATATTTTAACTGTGAAAATGTAAGCTCTTTATCAATACCGCCACCCTTTGAGGGAAAGCGCATACATCCATAGCTTAAAAGTGAAATATCAGGGCCGTTTTTTGCAAGTTTTCTGTATATCATAAATGTTCTCCG
>CAYJHA010000039.1:1756-17464 GCA_964369785.1 uncultured Bacteroides sp. | reverse complement strand
ATTGCAGGTAGTAATAATAATTATCTTATAAACACAGAGGGCGGCCACGAATGGCCGCCCTCTGTGTTTAATGATTTATAAAAGGTATAGTGCTTTTACATTATGGAGCTGTTGACAAAGTCGACTTCACAAAAGAACGCCTTTAAAATTTCCGTCATATTTCACAAAAATGCTCATTAATACACACAGTATTGCTTGTGCTTTTTGTCTCATCTGACAAAAATTTTGCTCTAGTTTTTGTAAAGTCTTTGTTTGTCAACAGCTCCATTATGCTAAATACTAAAAGTTTTACTAAATTTTTTTCAAAAAATTTTGGGTTCTTAGGGCAAAGCCCTGAGGCGTTTTCCGCAGAAAACGCAACCTTTTAAACAACTAAACTATAACAAAAATAACTGCCGCAATCGCGAACATTAAAATGAAAAATGCTATCATAATGCCCAGCATTTTTGAATAGCCCTTTGGCTTAATTTCGCCCATGGCATCAAGCTTTTTTATAATAGGGTGTAGCCTAACATAATAAAGCGAAATTGCAGGTATTAATATTATTGTTGCCCAAAGCTTAGTTGTATTGTCTGCAACCAATAAAATTACTATTAGAAGTGCAATAAAAACAGCTTTGCTACCGGCAACCCAGTAAGCCATATATTTTGCAAACAGCTCGGTCTTTTCGTCTTTTTTTGCTTCTTCCCAAGCCTTAAAAGTAGCCATGCTGTTCCCGTATTTAAATTCGGGTTTAAAATACATTATAAGAATGTTTAATACCTCGAATAATAAAAAAATTAAAATTACTACGTTCAAAATGTTCATTGTGTGGAGCCTTTCTTGTCGAATAGTTTTCGCCTAGTGGTAGAGTTTGTGAAGAGATTTTCAAGCCCGGTTCTATCATCTTCGCTTAATTTTGCGCGCAAATTGCCCAGTTCGTTTGTGAACTTGTCAATTTCGTGCAAAAGAACATCTTTGTTGCACAAAAAAAGCTCTGCCCACATTGGTGCGTTAATTTTTGCAATCCGTGTCAAATCTCTAAAACTGTCGCCTGTATATTTATACATTTCATCGCTATCGGTGCAGTTCATTAAACTTACGGCTATTGCGTGTGTAAGCTGGCTCAAATATGCTATCATTTTATCATGTTCTTCGCATGAAAGTGTGGATATATTGTTAAATTTTAGCAATTCACCAAGCGAAATCGCAAAATTAATTCCCTCTTTAGTGTTTTGTTTCGTAGGTACTACAATAAAATTAGCGTTTTTGAACATATTATCGTCTGAATTTTGCACACCGCTAACCTCTTTGCCGGCCATTGGGTGCGCGGCAATAAACTCAACCCCAGAGGGCAAACACTGCTGAATTTCATCAACTATCGCACTTTTTACGCCGCACACGTCGGTTAAAATAGTGCCTTGCTTAAACAAATGTGCATGGCTTTTAACCCACGCCACACAGTCAGACGGGTACAGCGCAACTACTATTACTTGCGCATTTTCAATTAAGTGCTCATAGTTTTTTACACTGCCGGCTCTTATCATTTTGCTGTTAAGTGCAAATTCAAGGGCGCTTTCGTCTTTGTCAATTGCCACTACTTCTTTGCCTGCTTTTGTAAGCGCAAGGGCGTAGCTACCGCCCAAAAGCCCAAGGCCGACTATGCAAAATTGTTGCTGTTTTACAACCATGTGTTGCCCCCAAATTAATGCTTGCAGAAATTTAATAGCTGCTCTGCAAAACTATGTATATTTTACCAATTAACTGTAATATCATTTAAACTATTTCAATGTCGCAACCAAGTTTTTTCAAATGCTCGAAAAATGTAGGGTAGCTCTTGTTAATGTCGTGTGCATTGTGCATTGCACATTCAAAACACGGCTTAACTTGTGCGCTTACATCGGTGCTATCGCCGCTTAATCCTGTAATATCTAAGCTGTTAAAAGCGCAAACAATTGCAACACAAATTGCCATAACAATTCGGTGGTCGCCATGGGAGGCAAGCTCACGTGAAGCTATAAATTTTTGCGTGTCATCAATATAAATGTTGTTTTCGTCACTGCTAATTTTTATGCCCAATTTTTTAAGCTCGCACTCCATTGCAAAAATGCGGTCGCTCTCTTTAATTCGCAAGCGTGCAGCATTTTTTATGTGCGTTTGCCCTGTGCAAAAAAGCCCAAGCACAGTTAAAATAGGCCCTAAATCGGGGCAATTTGCAAGGTCGATTTCGGTGCCTTTTAAATGGCCTAAACTGCCATAAACGGTTATGCACCCATTTTCTTTCCTTGTATCGTCAATGTTTGCACCGCATTCTTTCAGTATGTCGAAAATTACATCGTCACCTTGCAATGTGCCGCTTCGCATACCTTTTAACACAATTTTTTTAGTACAAGGCAAGCTGTCTTGCCCGCTTTTTGCGCCACTAGCACAAGCTGCAAGCACAGCCCAAAACGCCGCTTGTGAGCTGTCTGCCTCTACGCTGTAATTACACGGTTTGTAGTTTTGGTTGCCTTTTATACTAATGGTATAATTATCAACCCATGTTGCAACAACGCCGAAATCTGCCATTGCGCAAATGGTTAAGTCAACATAACTGCGGCTTTCAAACGGCGGTATAATTTTAATGGTACTATCACTGCCTAAAAGTGGAAGCGTAAACAAAAGGCCACTTATAAATTGGCTGCTAACACTGCCGTCAATAATGTATTCATCGCTTTTTAACGCACCGTTTATAAAAACACCTGTGCTGTTTTGCTCAAAAACAAGGCCTTGCTTTTCAAATATTTGCTTGTAAATATGCTGTGGGCGCTGTGGCAATTTGCCGTGGCCTATAAGGTTTACAGGTGCGTTTGTAAGGCTAAACAGTGGTATTAAAAAGCGCAGCGTGCTGCCGCTTTCGCCGCAATCAGCCGGGGCGGCAAGTGCAGAGAATTTTGCGCCGCTTTTTGTGTGCAACATAGAATTTTCGCAGGAGCTATCAGCACATTTTTCGCGTGAAAAAGCGCCTGAAATTTGTGCTGAGCATGTTTGCTCATCGTAGTCAATTTCAGCGCCCAAAAGGCGCAAGCACCGCATTGTCGCCTGCATGTCTTCTGAGGCAATTATGCCGCTTACATTGCTGTGCCCACTTGTTAAAGCGGAACAAATAAGCGCCCTGTGCGCCATGCTTTTGCTAGGTGGCACCTGTATTATGCCGCCGTTATAGCCGCCCTTTATTATAGCTTGCAACTTTTACAACCCCTTTTTTGCGTTTTGCCTTACTTTGAATAAGCTATTAAAAACTAATGCTTAATATTGAAAGGCTCAAAGTAAATGCGTATTAGATAGTGTCGACACTATCTAGTAAATATCACGCTCAATTACGCTTGCAATGCCCTTGCACTTTTGCACTAATGCCGCAAATTTGTCGGGGCGCAGTGTTTGGGCGCCGTCGCTAAGTGCTTTTTCTGGGCAACGGTGCACTTCAATTATAAGCCCGTCTGCACCGGCCGCAACAGCCGCAAGCGACATGCTCTCAACATACCTATAATTGCCGGTAGCGTGGCTTGGGTCAATAATAATAGGCAAGTGCGTTTTTTCTTTTAAAATGGGGATAACAGATAAATCTAACGTATTACGGGTGTATTTTTCGAACGTGCGAATGCCACGCTCGCACAAAATAACATTTTCATTGCCGCTTGCCATAATGTACTCAGCGCTCATAATCCACTCTTCAATTGTGTTTGCAAGGCCACGTTTTAGCAAAATGGGCTTTTTAATTTTGCCAAGTGCCTTTAAAAGCTGGAAATTTTGCATATTGCGTGCGCCTATTTGAATTAGGTCGACATGTTGCTCAAATTCGTCTATTTTATCCTCGCTCATAAGTTCACTTACAATTGGCATACCTGTTTTTTCGCGTGCTGCCACCATAGCCAAAATTCCCTCTGTGCCCATGCCTTGGAATGCATACGGGCTTGTGCGTGGCTTGTATGCGCCACCGCGAAGCATACAGCCGCCTGAAATTTTCACATCTTCGGCAATTTCAACAGTCTGGTTTAGGCCCTCAATGCTGCAAGGGCCACCAATTATCACTATTTTTTCGTTGCCGCCAACTTTAATTCCGCCTACATTTATTACGGAGTCTTGCTCGTGAAAAAGCCTGTTTGCCTTTTTGAAAGGCTCGCTAACACGCTGAACATTGTCTACGTACGGGTTTGCAAGCACTTGCTTTTCGTCTACAATTGTAGTGTCGCCAACAAGGCCGAAAACGTTGTAATCGGTGCCCCTAATCATTGTAACGGACAGGCCTTTTGCCTCAAAATCTTTTATAATTTTGTCTAGTTCTTGCGTGGGTGTACCTTTTTTTGTGCTTATAATCATTTATTTATCTCCCTCAGTGCATAAATATGCATTAATTGCTTTAATTGCGTTTACGTAACCGTGCTTTCCCTCGCCAATAAAATGCCACTTACAGGCGAGCCCTGCATAGCTTATTTGCCTAAAATCTTCGCGTTTTGTAACGTCGCTTATATGCACCTCTGCACACGGCAAGCCAATTGCTTTTAGTGCGTCTAAAATGGCAACGCTTGTGTGTGTGTATGCCGCAGGGTTTATTACAATTGCGTCAAATTTTTTGTAAGCCGCCTGTATTGTGTCTACAATTGCACCCTCGTGGTTGCTTTGGAAAAAATGCGTATCTACGCCAATTTCGCTTGCACTTTGCGCAATAAATGCTTCAAGTTCTGCCAGTGTAAGCGTGCCGTAAATTTCGGGCTCTCTTATACCAAGCATGTTTATGTTTGGCCCGTTAATAATTAGTATTTTCATAAAAAGCCTCCTGTGTTTTTATCACAGCTTCTTGTACCGTGCCGTTATTATTAATAGTAATATCGGCCGCCGCAATGTATAATTTATGGCGGTTGTTGTATAAATTCTCAACATCTGCCGCGCTTTTAGAAAGGGGACGCCCTTTGCCCGTTTGCAATTTTTCAAGCTCTCTGTCTATGTAAAAAACAGTGCCGTTTTGGTGCAAATTTCGCACATTATCGCAGTTTAAAATAACACCGCCGCCCGTTGAAATAACTAAAGATGAGCCGCGGCTAACCTCTGCGCAAATTTCGCTCTCTATTTTCCTAAAGTAAGTTTCGCCCTTTGTTTTGAAAAGCTGTGCAATTGAGCAACCAACTTTTTGAACAATAAGCTCGTCCATATCTACAAACTGCCTGTTTAAGCGCTGTGCCAAAAGTTTTCCAATGTGCGTTTTGCCACAGCCGGGCATACCTATAAGAACAATATTTGTCATATTAGCGCCCATTAATTTAATAACTTCATTAATTTTGTCGTCGCAAATTTCTTTGCCTGTAAAAATTTCAGCGGCATATTTTGCCTGCGCCACAAGCATTGAAAGCCCACCTGTGCATTTTAAACCACGCTGTTTTGCGCTGTGTAAAAAACGTGTTTCGGTAGGGTTGTAAATTACGTCTACGGCAGCAAGTAAATTTGGCAAAATAAACGTATTTGCGCATTTTTTTGTTAAATCAATAGGTGTGCTATCGTTATTTGGGTACATACCAACCGGCGTTGTGTTTATAATAATTTGCACTTGCTCTTCACGTTCTGCCTGTTCATATGTCAAATATTTTACAGGGCATTTTTTCGGTGCAATTTGCGCATTATCGCTGTTTTTGCGTGCGCTTCTGCTAACTATGGCAATGCTTTTTGCACCGCTATGCCTAGCAACACTAAGCGCTGTTAAGCTTGTGCCGCCTGTGCCAAGTATCATAACGTGCTTGCCTGAAATATCAATATCGGCACGTTTCAGCATAAACTTAAAGCCGCTGTAATCTGTGTTAAAAGCGTGCAGTTCGCCGCCTTTATTCAAAATTGTGTTCACAGCCCCCACTTCTTTTGCCTGTGGGCTAACGTGCTTACAGTAGGGTATAACGGCTTTTTTATACGGAATTGTCACATTAATTCCCTTGAAATCTGCGTTTTGCATAAACTTGCAAAACAGCTCGTCTGTTGCAAGGGGGGTTAATTTGTAATCGTAGCTATCAGGCCCCGAAAGAAGCCCGTGAATTTGTTTTGAATAGCTGTGCGTTAAGCTTTTGCCAATTAGGCCGTAATTCATAAAATAGGGCTCCTTTCCTTGTTTTATAACTTTATCTGTTAATTAAGCAGTTTCTGCTTGTGTAGAAATTGCCAAGTAATTAGTGCATAAATATGCATTTAATAAGCTACTGCTATAAGTTTATTGAATTAAAATGTTAAGTATGGGCTTTTATTTGCCTGCCAGTCAAGGCCGCATTGCATTGTAATTAAGTCTGCTATGCCTAGGGCTACAAGGCTATCTTGCACAACACGCGCCCTGTGCACAATGCACGGGTCGTGCCTGCCCTCTATTTGAAGCTCTGCGTTTTGCTTAGTGTCATAATCGACTGTTTGTTGCTTTTTGTAAATGCTTGGCGTTGGCTTAATTGCCGTGCGTAAAATTATAGGCATACCGTTTGTAATGCCGCCGTTAATGCCGCCGTTATTGTTTGTTGCTGTTGCAATTTTTTGCGCTTTATCGCCACTATTTTGCATACAAAAGCTGTCGTTAGCTGTGCTGCCGCGCATGTTTGCTATGTTGAAACCTGCGCCAAATTCAAGCGCTTTAACTGCCGGCATACTAAAAAGCAACTGTGCCAAAACGCTTTCAACGCTTGTGAAAAACGGCTCTCCGAAACCTGCCGGCAAACCTATAATGCACGTTTCAAGCACGCCGCCAACGCTGTCTCCCTCGCTTGCGGCTTTTAAAACTTCGCTCATCATTTCTTCACCGGCGCTTTTGTCGATAACAGCAAAGCCGTCATTTATGGCGTTAAGGCTCACAATTTGCGCTTTAAGCTCGTCAATGTTTTCGGCAAAAGGCAAATCTTGAACACTGCCGCAGCTTAACATGTGCGTTGCAATGTGCACGTTTTTTGCTGCAAGCAAATTTGTGAAAATGCTACCTGCCGCAACAACGGGTGCGGTTAGCCGCCCGCTGAAATGCCCACCGCCGCGAACATCTTGAAAGCCTTTATATTTTGCATACGCTGTAAAATCGGCATGGCCGGGCCGCAGCAAATTAGCTGTTTTATCGTAATCTTTACTTTTTGTGTTTGTGTTTTCTATGCTAAAAGCAATTGCTGTGCCTGTTGCAAACCCGTTTTTTACACCTGATAAAAAACGAACTTTATCTGCTTCGTGCCGTTTAGTGGAGGCACTTCCTTTTGCACGGCGCTTATCCATTTGCGCGGCAATAAATTCCTCGTCAATGCGCGCACCCGGTGCAATGCCGTGCAATACGCCGCCAATTGCCTCGCCGTGGCTCTCACCAAAAAGTGTAAAATTTATTGCGTTTCCGAATGTATCACGCATTTATTTACCTCCGTTTAAAACTTTATAGCCACATGCAAAACACGTGGCACACACATTGCATATAATAAAAAGCTGTAAGCCAATTATAGCACTATGCTGTTTTCGCATACCATTTAAAAGCTTCGCTTATTTATGCCGTATATGCGGCTTCAATGAAATTCTAAAATTAAAAACTCGCGGTTTTTATTAATTTTTCCACGTCGTCAAAGCTCACATTATCAAACCTAAATTCACCTAAATTTGCGACTTTTACAATCTTTATGCCTTTGTCACTTGCCTTTTTGTCGTGGCAAACATACTTAAAAATATTTTCCGCTTCACACGGCACGGTAGTTGGTAAATTCAGCTTTTTTAAAATGCCTTTTGTGCGCTCTTTAAGCACGTTGTCCTCTATCATATACAGCATACCAAGCCCTACACATTCACCGTGGTACAGCGTGCCAAGGCCGCATGCGCTCTCAATTCCGTGGCCTATGGTGTGCCCAAAATTCAGTGCGGCGCGAACACCTTTTTCTGTTTCGTCCTCTTCCACAATTTGCTTTTTAATAAGTAAGCTCTTGTAAATAATTTGCTCAATTTCTGCTTTTATGTCGCTTTTTTCAAACAGCTCAAACAATTCGCTGTCTGCAATAAGCCCTGCTTTTAATGCTTCTGCAAGGCCTTGTGCAAACTGGCGCTCGCTAAGTGTTTTAAGCGTTTCTATATCTATTACAACAAGTTTTGGCTGGTGAAATGCACCAACTATATTTTTTGTGTCGTTTAAATTTACTGCAACTTTGCCGCCTATGGACGAGTCAATTTGCGAAAGCGTTGTTGTGGGGCAGTTGATGAAATCAACACCGCGCATGTAAGAGCTTGCAACAAAGCCGGCAAGGTCGCCCACTACACCGCCGCCTACTGCTATTACAGCGTCTTTACGTGTGAAATTGTGCTTTATCATCTGCTCTAAAAGCTGTGTGTAAACAGCAATGCTCTTAGAGTCCTCGCCCTCGGGCACAGTGCAAATATGCCCCTCGTTGCACTGCGCTTTAACCGTAAGCGCATATTGTTTGGGCACGCCGCTATCGGTTACTATAAGCACTTTTCTGTTTAAATTTATAAGTTTGCCCACGTTTTCCAGTGCGCCGGCTTTTATAATTACGTCATAGCTTCTTTTGCCAAGGTTAAGCCTAAGTTTCATGCACATTTAGCCCTCCAAAATTAGAAATCAGAACATAGAGACCGGAATTCTGCTGTTTTTGCAGTAAAATAATTTTTGCGCTTCAATTTTTTTAATGTTTATTATATCGGCTTGGCTAAGGTGAAATTAGTTTTTTGTTGCACTTTTCTTTGTGTAAGTGCCAAGTAGCCTAATTGTATTGCAATTTGCCTTTAATGCGTCAATAAAATCTTTGCTCGGCTTGCCTACAAGCTCTGTATAAAAATAATACTCCCATGAAGCGTGCGGTATGGGGCGGCTTTTAATGCACTCCATATTATAACCGAAAGCCGCAATTTTTTGCACTATGCCGGACAAACTGCCAACTTCGTGCTTCGTTGTGAAAAGCAAGCTGAAACGGCTGTCTTCAGGCTTTTTGCTTGCTTTTTTGTTTAAAATGTCGCCTGTGCTTTCATTAAAATCAAACTCTAAGCTATCGGTCGAGTTATCATGCAAAAATTGCGAAATATCATCGCATTTTTCAATAACAATAAAACGCGTTGTGTTGTCTTTGCTCTCGTTTACGTTTTCCATTAATACGTCAAGGCCGTAAAGCTCTGCCGTTTTTGTGCTGGCAATGGCGGCAATGCTCTTATCGCCTGTTTTAGCAACGTGCTGTGCCGCTATTGCTGTGTTTGGGAAAGCTTCTGCTTTAAGCCCTAAAGAGCGTATCATCTTTGCACTTTGTGACAGTGCCTGTGGGTGAGACAGCACACTTTTCACATCAGACAAAACTGCGCCGCGCACACATAGCAAATTTTGGTTTATGGGTAAGTCGAACACATCGCTCACTACTATATTTTGCGTTGCATAGCAAAGGTCAAGCACGTCGCTTACATCGCCTGCGTGGCTGTTTTCAAAAGGCAAAACGCCGCAAAAAACGTCGCCGCTTACAACTGCTTCAAAAACGTCTGCCCATGTGCTGTACGGTGTAAGTGTGGCGTGTGGGTAAAGCTCGCCTGCCGCAATGTGCGTAAACGCACCCTCTGCGCCTTGATATGCAACTTTATCTATGCACAAAATTCTTTTCTGCATAGCGCGAGACAGCGCCATATTATGGCGAATAAAGTCTTCATAAAACTCGGCATATTCCTTGTGCTTGTCGCTTAATAAAGCTAAGTTTTTTTCAACAACTTTTTCCTCACGCGCTGCGTCCAGCACGGCCATGCCTGTTTGTTTTTTGTGCTCTACAACTTGCTTTACAGCACTCATTCTGCGGCAAAAAAGTTGAGCCATTTCTCTATCAACAATATCAATTTCGTCTCGTGCCGCCTGTAAAATATCCATAATTTTGGCTGTCTCCCTATAAATTTTAACATATACCTGTTAAGTATACCATGTTTTCAGCTTTTTGCAAAGTGTAAAATAGTGTCGATTTTTTAATATGCTAAGCAATTGCATATTGTCGAAAACTTAAATATGTGCTATAATTCAATACGATAAAAATATGGCAAGTTATATAGTGTTGTAAGTGTTAACAAGAACAATACTAAACTTGCTTAATAGGAGTGGTTTTTTGGTAGTTTTGTTCTTTGTAATAGCGCTTCTCGCCTCAACAGTTGGTGCAATTAGCGGTATAGGTGGCGGCGTTATAATTAAGCCTGTAATGGATGCTTTCAGTGGGCTTGATATTGCGGTTATTAATTTTCTTTCGGGCTGTACCGTTTTAGCAATGTCTGTTTCGTCTTTTATTAGGGGGCGAAAAAGTGAGCTTAAATTAAATTATAGAATTAGCGTGCCACTTGCCATAGGCGCAAGTGTTGGTGGCATTGTAGGTAAAAGTTTGTTTTCTATGCTTACCGGCAACCTTTCGCTAATACAGTCGGGCATATTGTTAATAATAAATATCTTTGTTTTCATTTATATACTTAAAAAATCATCAATAAAAAGCCTAAACGTACAAAACACATTGCTGTGCTGCGTTATAGGCTTTATGCTTGGGTGCGTATCTTCATTTTTAGGTATTGGTGGCGGCCCCATAAATATTGCCGTTTTATACTACTTTTTCTCTATGTCACCGAAGTTTACAGCTAAAAACTCGCTTTTTATTATATTTTTGTCACAAACATCAAGCGTGCTTACAACAGTTGCCACAAATTCTGTGCCGCAGTTTAGCGTCTCGGTGCTTTTGCTAATGTGTTTGGGCGGCGTTTTAGGCGCAATAATAGGCGGAAAAATTGACCGCATAATGAACGACGAAGTAACAGAGAAATTTTTCATGGTTGTGCTTTCGCTGTTAATTATATTAAATATGTATAATGTTTTGCAGGCAGTATAAGCAGTGCCTAAATAGTTTTAGCTACTGCCTGCACTATCTAATATAATTTACTTTTCGCTTATAAATGTTGCCAGTTTTTTATCTTCTATTTTTATATGGGTTATAAGCATAGCAACAAGGCTGTTAAACTCGGCAACGTCTGAAATTGCAACGTTTTCTGTGTTGATTTTATTGCCCAGTGAAGTGAATTTGTCGGTTAAAGCATTATGTGCGGCT
Source organism: uncultured Bacteroides sp. (assembly GCA_964369785.1). Taxonomy (GTDB): domain Bacteria; phylum Bacillota; class Clostridia; order Oscillospirales; family Ruminococcaceae; genus Ruthenibacterium. The sequence continues at coordinate 6,410 of CAYJHA010000039.1, read as the reverse complement.
TTGTGGGCTTCATAAAAAGGGTAAGCGTTTGAAACTTGCAAGTTTTCCTCTGTTTTAAAATGCATGTGTGTGTAATCCAGCATGTATTTTAAAGCGTTTTCAGTGTGGGTGCGCCCTTTGCCTTGCATACATGCGTTTGAGAAATCGTTTATTTTGTCCAGTAAGTCTTTGTGCTGCTCGTCAATTATCTTGTTATTGGTCAATAATTCGGCTGTCAGTTCATATTTCATAATATTTCTCCATTCTGCCACAATTAGGCATGTGGCAAGCCATTATTTTTAATAAACTTTATGTACATTATTATTTACTATAAAAGTAAAAAACACTTGACTTAACAGTATAAAACATTATATAATTAACCTAATATTATAAATGCAATGAAAAAGATAAGTAGGCATAAATAAAGCATTAAAGAGAGTTGGCGTGTGGTGCAAGCCAATGTGCCGTTTTATGTTGAAGTCACTTTGGAGCAGCAGGTGTGAAGTAAAGCAGTAATGCCTGCCGGGTAATGCCCGTTACAGCTATTTGAGGTGGCCGCGTTTTTGGCATTTTGCAAAACTTTGCGAAATGTACTTTACAAGCGGCAATTCAGAGTGGTACCGCAGAGCCTGTTTACGGTCTTTGTCTCTGGTTTTTCCGGGGATAAGGCTGTTTTTTTTACAAATTTTTTGTTATACAGTGTATTTTACAGCAAAGTTTTAAAAAAGTAAAGATTTGATAACTATTATTAGATAGTACCTACTATAAAACAGGAGCGATAAGTTTGAAAACAGATTTCAAACTTTTTATATCAATAATCCGTTTTTCTCGTCAGGCAAGCCTGACAGCCGAAAAACATGGCACAAATATGGCCGTTATTAATGGTTGTTTTGTGCCTTTATAAGAAAGGAATGGTCATATTTATGAAATTAAACGGAGCGGATATTTTTGCACAAGTTTTAATAGAACAAGGTGTAGACACTATTTTTGGCTACCCGGGCGGTGCGGTGCTTAATATTTACGATGCACTGTACAAAAACAGCGATAAAATAAGCCATTATATGACAGCGCACGAGCAAGGTGCAAGCCACGCGGCAGACGGTTATGCAAGGGCGACAGGCAAAACAGGCGTTGTGCTTGCAACAAGTGGCCCGGGTGCAACAAACCTTGTAACGGGCATTGCTACTGCGTATATGGACAGTATACCAATGGTTGCAATAACAGGAAATGTTGGCACAAGCCTTATAGGGCGAGACAGCTTTCAAGAAGTGTATATTGCAGGCATAACAATGCCCATTACAAAGCACAATTTTGTTGTGCGCCATGTGGACGAGCTGGCAGACGTTTTGCGCAGTGCGTTTAAAATTGCGCAAACAGGCAGAAAAGGCCCTGTGCTTGTGGATATACCAAAAGACGTTACAGGCGCAAAAACAGAGTTTACCCCACAGAGCCCCGCAGAAATTGTAAGCGTAGGCACAGAGGGCGACGACAAAATGTTGGAAGCGGCGCAAATGATAAACGCAGCACAGCGCCCTGTTATATACTTTGGCGGCGGCGTTACGGCGTCTGAAGCAGGTAACGAGCTGCGCGAGCTTATGCAAAAGGCGGAAATACCGGCCACATACACAATGATGGCGGCAGGCGTTTTGGGCTATGGTGAAGAATTGAACCTTGGGCTAATAGGTATGCACGGCTGCCGCACAACTAACAAAGCCGTTGACGCAGCCGACCTTGTAATTGCTATCGGCACCAGGTTTTCAGACCGTGTTGCGCTTAACACTAACGAATTTGCAAAGTTTGCAAACATACTTCAAATAGATATAGACCCGAGCGAAGTTAACAAAAACGTGGCTGTTAATTTCAGCCTTGTAGGTGATGTTAAAGAGACGCTTTTAAAACTTTTGCCGCACATTAATAGCGTAAAGCACGAAGAGTGGATGAAATGCATTAAAGAATGGCAAGACAGCGATTATAAACCAAAAGACAGCGACACAGTTCTAAAACCGCACCAAATTATACAAACAGCGTGCGACTATGCAGGTGAGGACGCAGTTTATGTAACAGACGTTGGCCAGCACCAAATGTGGGCAACACAGTTTATAAAGCACACAAAAACACGCAGCTTTTTAACAAGCGGTGGCCTTGGCACAATGGGCTTTGGCTACGGTGCGGCAATTGGCGCACAGCTGGCGGTTGGCAAACAGCGCAAGGTAGTTCACTTTACAGGCGACGGTTCTTTCCACATGAACTTGAACGAAGCATGTACAGCAGTGAGCTATGATTTGCCCATTATTACAGTTATTTTCAACAACAGCGTTTTGGGCATGGTGCGCCAGTGGCAAACAGTTTTTTACGACAAGCGCTACTCCAGCACAGACCCACAGCGCAAAACAGATTTTGTTGCGCTTGCGCACGGTTTTGGTGCCGAGGCTTTCCGCTGTAAGAACATAGCAGAGTTTGATGAGGCTATGAAAAAAGCAGTGGAGCTAAACAAACCTGTTTGGATAGAGTGCATAATTGAAAAAGACGAAAAAGTACTGCCAATGATACCGGCAGGCGGCACTATTGAAGATATAATGATGAGTTAATGAGGGGTGTAACATATGAAAAAAGAAGTGCTTAGTGTATTAGTAGACAACCACTCGGGCGTTTTAACGCGAATAACGTCGCTTTTTGGGCGCAGAGGTTTTAACATAGACAGCCTGACAGTATCGACAACAGACGACCCGAAAATTTCACGTATAACGCTTGTTGTGCAAGACGACGAGACGGTGCTTGACCAAATTATGAAGCAAACACAGCGCCTTGAAGAGACAAAAGAGATTTTTGTTTTAGAGCCCAGCAAAAGCCTGCGCCGTGAGCTTTTACTTGTAAAAGTAAAAGCAGACGAGCAGAGCCGCACGGCAATTAGGGAAATTGCGCTAATTTACCACGCGAAAGTTATTGATTTATCGAAAAACAGCATGGTGCTAGAGCTTACGGGCGAGCCCGATAAAATTGACGCGTTTTTAGAGGTTATAGCCTCGCACGATATAATTGAGATGTGCAGAACGGGGATTACGGCGCTTGCTAGGGGCGACAATTAAGGAGAAAACCATGAAAAAAATTGTTGCCGGCATAGGCTTTGAAATTACAGGTGTGCTTATGGTGCTGTTTTCAGCTTTTATAGCAAGCGCAAGCCTAGAGAAAACTACTGAATGGGTTACAAGCATAGGAAGATACTGGCAAACTGTAATTAATTTAGGGCTTTTGCCTGTTATGGTTTTTGGCGCTATGTTGCTGGCTGTTGGCATTGCATTTTCTTTTTGGGGTGTGTTTTCGAAAAATGGTAGTTAGCATTTTGCACCACATCAAAATAAAAGTACAAGCCGGGGATGAAAATGAAATTGCTATTTGAAATTGACGCAAAAGACTATGATATTAACGGCGAAAAATATGTACGACCATCTGTAAGAAGTATTATTATTAAGCAGTGTAAAGTTGCAATGGTTTACAGCCAAAAATATAATTATTACAAATTCCCCGGTGGTGGCATTGAGCAAAACGAAAGCCATACAGATGCACTTGTAAGAGAAACGCTTGAAGAAGTAGGGCTTGTTGTAATTCCAAGCTCAATTCGTGAATTTGGTTATGTACACCGTGTTCAAAAAGGCAAGAGAGAAGAAGTGTTTATACAAGATAGCTTTTACTATTTTTGCGATGTAGAAAATGATGTTTGCGTGCAAAAACTGGATGAATACGAAGCAGACGAGAACTTTACTTTAAAATTTGTTGAGCCGAGAGCCGCAATAAATACAAACCGCTTTAAATTTCATGGGCCAAAAGATAAAAATATGATTGAACGCGAAATAAAGGTGCTGGAATTGCTGTTAAAAGATAGTGGCATTAAATGAATAACAGCATGTTGTAAATTTTTATGACAATAAAAATTAATTAAACAAGCGAAGGAATGGAACTTATTATGAACGAAAATTCAATTGCTTATTGTGGGCTTGTATGTTTTTATTGTTCGTGCGATAATAGTTGCAACTGAAGAAGTTCTTAGATTATTAAGGCAAGGGTTATGAGTATTTAGCGAGGTAATAACATGGAATTACCAAAGCGAAAACAGTTAAGATTAAAAGAATACGATTACAGCCAAAACGGCGCGTATTTTGTGACGATTTGTGCGCATGAAAGGCGGCAGATATTCGCGAAAATAGGTAGGGGCGACCCTTGCGGTCGCCCGTTGGTAACGCACACAACATTGGGTGAAATTGCGTGTGAACAAATTAAAATTGCAGAAAATAGGTATAATGTAAAATTTAGTAAATATGTAATCATGCCTAATCATATTCACGCAATAATTAACATTGATGATTTTAAAGAATACGAAAATATTCAAGCCCACGGACAACCGCAAGGGTTGTCCCTACAATATATTGTAGGTGGTTACAAATCATGTGTTTCTAATAAATATCTTAAATATTGCAAGAAAAAAGGCATAATAATGGGTGAAATTTGGCAAAAATCTTACCACGACCACATAATAAGAAACGAACAAGACTACCTAAAAATATGGGATTATATTGATACAAACGCCTTGAAGTGGGAGCAAGATATTTACCACACCGAGTGAACAATAAACCACCACCAAAGCGCAAACCCAAAAACAAAAACAGGGCAAGCGCTAAAA
>CAYJHA010000039.1:0-1656 GCA_964369785.1 uncultured Bacteroides sp. | reverse complement strand
AATAAACCACCACCAAAGCGCAAACCCAAAAACAAAAACAGGGCAAGCGCTAAAAATAAAAAAGTATAAATTAAAAAAAGGGGATATTTAAAATGGTAAAAAAATATTACGACGCAGACTGTAACCTAGGCTTACTTACAGGCAAAACAGTTGCAATTATGGGCTTTGGTAGCCAAGGGCACGCACACGCACAAAACTTGCACGAAAGCGGTGTAAACGTTGTTGTTGGCCTACGCGAGGGCAGTGCAAGCTGCAAAAAAGCGCAAGATGCAGGGCTTAAAGTTATGGACGTTTCAAAAGCGGCAGAGGCAGCTGACATTGTTATGATGCTTGTGCCCGACGAAGCAGCGGCAGACATTTATAACGAGCAAGTTGCACCTTTTATGAAAGAGGGCAACGTTCTAATGTTCGCGCACGGCTTTAACATTCACTTTAACCTAATTACACCGGCAAAAGACATCGACGTTATTATGGTAGCGCCAAAAGGCCCAGGCCACACAGTGCGCAGCCAATACGAAGAGGGCAAAGGCGTGCCAAGCCTTGTTGCTGTTTACCAAGATTTCAGCGGCAAAGCTCTTGACTTTGCACTTGCATACGCTTGTGGCATAGGCGCAGGCCGTGCAGGCATTTTGCAAACAAACTTCAGGGAAGAGACAGAGACAGACCTCTTTGGTGAGCAAGCAGTTCTTTGCGGCGGCGTAACAGAGCTTATGAAAGCAGGCTTCGACACACTTGTAGAAGCAGGCTATGAGCCCGAAATGGCGTACTTTGAGTGTATCCACGAGATGAAACTTATTGTTGACCTTATTAACAGCGGCGGCTTTGCTATGATGAGATACTCTATCTCGAACACAGCAGAGTACGGCGACTACCGCACTGGCCGCAGAATTATTACAGACGACACAAGAAAAGAAATGAAAAAAATCTTGCGTGAAATTCAAGAGGGTGAATTCGCAAGCGAGTTTGTTCAAGAGTTCTCAGATAAAGGCGGCCGCAAGGCAAAGTTCCTTTCAACACGCCGCGTAGAGAGCGAGCACCCACTTGAAAAAGTAGGCGAGCAACTGCGTAAAATGATGAGCTGGCTTAAGAAATAAATTTTTAACATAAAATGTAGGGGCGAACATGTATAGAAATTCGCCTCTACATTTTTTCTTGCATTCACATTTTTATTAATATATAATAATGTTGAAGTTGTTTATATAATAAATGGCGATATAATTTAAACATACAAATCACTACAATGACGGAATTGGAATTTCTGCTATTGAATGATAAACATATATAGTGAAAAACAGTTGAAAGATTAACTATTAGAAATAATATTTACAAAAGATGTATGACTATTATAAGCATTTGACGAGGTATAGTTATGGAATTACCGAAGAGGAAATTAATTCGGTTAAAAGATTATGATTATTCGCAAAACGGAGCATATTTTGTAACGATATGTACCTATAACAGAGAATGTTTGTTTGGAGAGATTGTAGGGGCGAACCTATGTGTTCGCCCGAATAACCCGCATTTATTAATTAAAAAATGGTTGCTAGAATTAGAGAATAAATACAATTATGTGAAAATTGATAAATATGTTATTATGCCAAATCACATTCATTTCATACTTATAGTTAGCAATTCACAAACGGGCGAACACACAGG
>CAYJHA010000038.1:5822-17518 GCA_964369785.1 uncultured Bacteroides sp. | reverse complement strand
GTTATTAAATAGCCTTAAACTATGTTACACTTAATTTTTCACGGCATTCTAAAATAGAAGAAGGTATTACAGAAAGCTCGTCTATGCCAATTTTTTCGTAGAAATCATAAAGTTCCATATCTGCGCCAAGCTCGCCGCAAATACCACACCAAATTCCGTTTGCGTGTGCATTTTTTGCTGTCATTTCAATAAGCCTTAACACTGCTTCGTGGTGTGTGTCGCAAAACTCTGCAATGCTTTCGTTTTGCCTGTCTGTCGCTAGTGTGTACTGTATTAAATCGTTTGTGCCAATGCTGAAAAAATCAACCTCTTTGGCCAGAATATCGCTTATTACAGCGGCGGCAGGTGTTTCAATCATTATACCTAAAGGTATGTCTGTTTTTATGTCGAAACTTTCACTTGCCAACTCTCTTTTCACTTCTTCAATAATTGTTTTTGCTTTTTTCACTTCAGATAAAGAGTTTATCATAGGTAGCATTATATAAACGTTGCCAAACTTGCTTGCCTTGAAAATAGCCCTTAATTGCGTTTTAAATATGTCTGTTTGGGTTAGGCAAATTCTTATTGCCCTGTAACCCAGTGCAGGGTTTTCTTCTTTTGGTAAGTTGAAATAATCAGCCTGCTTATCGGCACCTATATCCATTGTTCTTATAATTACAGGCTTGCCTGCCATTTTTTCTACTACTTTTTTGTAAGCGTTAAACTGAATTTCTTCAGTTGGGAAATCACTGCTTTCAAGGTACAAGAATTCACTTCTGAAAAGGCCTATACCCTCAGCGTCATTTTCTAACACAGCGCTAATGTCACTAACAGAGCCTATATTTGCGTAAAGTTTTACTTCACGGCCTGCTTTTGTAACTGTTTTTTTGCCTTTGAAAACTTTTAGCTTTTCTTGGGCTTGTTCAAATTTACTTTTTTTATCAAGCTTCTCTTTTAAAACTTCCTCGTCCGGCGTAATAATAACTTCGCCTGTTTCGCCGTCAAGAATAATAACTTCGCCCTCATACTCTTTTTTCAGGCTTTCACCAAGCCCAATTACGGCAGGAATTGCAAGTGTTCTTGCAAATATTGCAGTGTGAGAGTTTTTACTTCCGCCCAGTGTTGCAAGCCCCAGCACAGTTTCCCTGTCAAAAGACGCCGTTTCGCTTGGTGTAAAGTCATCAGCTGCTAAAATAGAGGGGCTGTCAAGCAAGTTGCAATCGCTTTCAATGCCTAGCAAAATTTCTATAACACGGCGTGAAACGTCTTGCACGTCAACAGCTCTTGCTTGCATGTATTCGTCTTCCATCTCGCTGAATATTTGGGCAAATTCTTTTGCTACCTCGCTCACGGCATATTCAGCACAAATCATGTTGTCTTCAATATAGCTAACTATTGTATCGTGATAATCTAAATCTTCCAGCATCATTTGGTGTATTTGAAATAGAAGTGAATTTTCTTCTCCAAGTTTTTTTGCCGTTATAACAGCAAGTTGCCCTAACTGCAAAATTGCCTTCGCTCTGCAAGATTCAAAACGGTCAATTTCACTTTTAGCATCTTCAATTGTGCGTTTTTCTACTGTAACAGCAGCTTTTTGGGTAAAAGTAAGCGCACCAATTGCAATACCTTTTGAAACGCCTATGCCATTTAAAATAATCATGTTTTTCATCCTTTCAAATTAAAAACAGAGTGGCTAGCTATGTTAAATTACATTAAAATGCTTCAGCAATATTTTTTCAGCCTTGGCGCTCCACAGGCCGTTATTAGCTTTTGTGCACTCTGCAAGTTTTGCAAAAAGTGGGTCTTTCTTGCCAAGCTCTTCAAAATCATCAATTGCTGTTAGTGGCATATTAAATTGTGTGTAGCTTAAAATTTTACCAGCTCTTATTTCAGGCAATTTTGCTGTTGTTTCTGCAATTGCATCAATACCACAAATGTGGCTAACCATAACTGCTGTGTGCAATTTTTTCTCTTCAGCAAGTTTAATAGACTCTTTTAAGTCTTCAGTATTACCGCCTGTGCTACCCAAAATATGTGTAGATATATAATGGCAGTTGTAAAGGTTAATTTCCGCTGTAAAGTCTGCATTAGACGGCCCTGCAAAAAAGTTCATACAACCGTCAAAAGCCATTAATTTGTCGCCCAGCTCACAAAGCTCTTTAATTGGTGCATATACAAATACGTCGTGGTAGCCCTCGCCGCCTGTAATGTCAAGCAAATCTTTGTAAGCATCAGCAGAATTTTTCGGGTTAAAGTAAACAAGTTCCACGCCTTTTTGTGTTGCAAATTCAGGTGTAATTAGCTGTTTTGCACGGTTTATACGGTTGTCGTCAACATCTGTAACAACAATTTTTTTCGGGCGGTTGCCTGCAACAAGTGGGTATTCCACCGCACCTAGGCCCATTGGCCCACAGCCACCCAAAATAAGCACATTTCCGCCCTCTTTTATGCCCATTTTATGGTCGTAGTTAAGTTTATTTGTGTGGTACATTATATTGTAGCCGCCAACTACACAGCTCATTGGCTCGCCTAAAGAAGCATCAAAATAGCTGTCGCCGTCATAGTGCAGCAAGCAACCCAGCTCCATAACTTCTTGCGGCATAATGCAATAAGTTGTTGCACCGCCACAATGAACATACGAGTAACCGGGAGAATCAAGCTTGCCTTGATAATTAAGTGCCGGTTGCAATGCAAATTTTTCACCTGCTTTAAATTCACCTTGCCATTTTTTGCCCACTTTCACAATATCGCCCGAGCACTCGTGCCCAATAATAATAGGGTTAGTGTCAACATCTTGCGGGCAACGCTTGTGTTTTTTGCCTTGTATCAATAATTTGTATGTAGACATGCAAATGCTGTCGCTTATAATTTTAACTAATATTTCATCGTCTTTGATTTCCGGTAACTCAAATTCTTCAAGCCTTAAATCGTTTGCGCCGTATAATCTAACTGCTTTTGTAATCATAATTTTAAAATCCTTTCACTAAATAAATTAATATATTTTTGTTAATACTACTTGTTCTTTTAGGCTGTTAACTAGCTCTAGCGTCGGTGGGTTTGTGCCCTTTGTTGTAACGGCACCTGCGCTACAAGCCATTGCAAGTATTGCAGATTCTTTAAATGTCAAATTATTCATAGCTGCATACGCAAAAGCCCCTACCATGCTGTCGCCTGCGCCAACGGTAGACTCAACTTTTACATCTACTGCACTAGCGCTATAAGCTTCTTTTTTGCTTACAAACACTGCGCCCTCGCCGCCCATTGAAAGCACCACTGTGCCAATTCCTTGTTCTGTTAGTGTTTTACACATGTCTATAAGCTCTTGTGTGCTTGCGCTTTCTTTTTTGAAGTAACGCAACAACTCGTCTTTATTTGGCTTAATAAAATCGGGTTTTTCTTTTACTGCAAGGGCAAACGCTTCGTTATCGGCGTCTAAAAACACACGTGCGCCCAGTTGTTTTAAATCATGTGTTAGTTTTGCATAGAAGTTTGCCTCGGCATTTTTATGCATACTGCCGGCAAGAACAAACACTGAATGGCTTGATGCATAAGGCAGTAAATACTCGTGTATAAGCCTTTCTTCTTGCTGTTCAGAAACAGTTACACCCGGCTCGTTTATTTCTGTTATTCCGTTAACTTCATCGTAAAGTTTTAAGTTAGTTCTTGTAGTTCCCTCTACTTTTATAAAGTCGAACTTGCAATTAAGCTTACTTAAAACACTCTTAAAAGTATTTGCTGTTTCTTCGCCCATAAAGCCTGTTGCCACACTGTTTGCGCCAAGCATTGAAATTATTCTGGAAACATTTATGCCTTTGCCGCCAATGTCTGTTGTAAAGCTTTGAACACGGTTTAAACCGCCTGCAACCAGTGGGTCAATTATTGCTGTTTTGTCCACAGCAGGGTTTAAAGTTAATGTGATAATCATTTAATTACCTCCTGTAAAAAGCTCTATAATTTTCTCCTTGCTGTTTGCGTTCACCAAGTTTTCAACATCGCTTTCTTCCTCAAGCACATCAACAATGTTTTCAAGAATTTCAAGGTGTTCTTCACCTAGCGCCGCAATGCCCACAACAAGTTTTACTGTTACACCGTCCCACGTAATGCCGTCGGGATATGTTATTACACAAATGCCTGTTTTTAATATGTGCTTTTTGTACTCTTTTTCGCCGTGCGGAATTGCTATCATGTTGCCAATTGCCGTAGAAAAACTATTGTCTCTTGCAATCATGCCCTCTGTATATTCCGCTTCGGCGTAGCCTGCTTGTGTTAATAATTCACCGCAAAGTTTTATTGCTTCTGTTTTAGTTGTAGCTTTTTGGTTTAAAAGTATGTTGTCTTTATTAAGCATTTTTTTACTCCTTTATTATGTTAATAAGTTGTTTTCGATTTTAAAAATTAAACATTTGCCCAAAATATTGCGAAAGGTGCAATTGCATTAAGTGTTCTAATTTTGCAAAAATTGTTTCTTTGTTTCCGTTAATTATTGTTTGCAAAAAATCTTCATCTTCAATTAAAGCACTGCTTATGCGCCCTATTGCCATTTTCACATTACTGCTTGCACTTTGTGGCAATAATGCCACAAGGGTTGTTCTTGCTGTGTCGTTGTCACTGTTTGATATACCCTTTGTATCAGAAGATATAACCGCTACAACAGGCGTTTTAACACCCTGTGAAACACAGTGCAATAGCAATAAATCCAGCTCTTTCATAACTTGTGTTGAAACAGTTTCTCTTTTCATAAGGTCGCTGTAAATATGTTCGCCCTGTTCTTCGCTGTCTGCAAAGCGGTAGCCAACAAATTTTGCCGCGTCTTCAACAGTTCTCAAATCGCTTACAACAATATGGGCAAAGTTATTTAGCAGTGCTTGAATTTCCGCCAAATGCAAGCTTGCGTCTTTAATTTCAGAGCTTAAATTATTTATGCTTGTATGATGCGTTTTTGCACACATTGCCGTTGTTTTATCAATAGCGTCTTTTATTTTTTCACAATCTTTATTAGATAGTATAGGGTTTACGTTAACAACAATTTTACTTTCCATGTTAAGCGGAATTGTAGATATAATAAAATCGCTGTTCTCCCATTCATCTTTGCTTTTAAATTCGCAAATTTGTGTTGTAATTTCGTTGGCAAAATGCTTTTTCACTTGGCTGTTAAGCATGTAAGAAACGCCTATCCCACCCATGCAAACTATTGAAACTTTAAGCTTTCTATGTATTTTTTCACAGCCAATTTGCATAACTGCCGCACCAAAATGTGCCGCTATACAAGCAATTTCGCCATCGGGTACTTTTTTGTCAAATTCTAATTCCAGCACTTTTGCCGCTTTTGCTGAACGTTTGTAAATATCGGGAAACTCGCTTTTTATTTGCCCGTCAAGCGGGTCTTTTATTTCGTAGCCATTTTTTATTCGCTCTATTGCAGACCATAAATGAACACTTAACCCACGCACAAATTCTTCATCATTTTTAAGTGTGTGCGCAATGCGGTTATCAAAGTTTTCTATTATCAAAAAAGTTAAACTAAGCGCTTTGTTGTATGCTGCAATTTCATCTTTTTCACTTATAGGATTTTTATATTTTGCTTTTGTTGCCATTAGCGCTTTTGAAATTCTAATAACTTCAGGGTTTAAAAGCTTAATTTCAAAACGTTTTTGTATTTCGTCTGCTATTTTTTTAGAAAGTTGCCACAAAACTCCGCTCGTGGCAATTTCTTCTTCATTTTTTACATATTGGTTTTTTAACATGCGTGAAACCTGCACGCATAAGTTTAAGCGCAAAATATTCAGCGTGTCGGGGGTTATCCAGTCAAGCTGTAAAGACATAAGCGCCAGTATACTTTTGATTTCACCTATTATTTCATCTTGCGGAAATATAAACTTGCTTGTAACTATTCCGCTTTCGCCATTTAAGTTTTCATTTTTTATTAAAAAATAAACCATTGCTTTGCGTATGTCTTTTTCTAAGCCTTGCACTGCAATTCCTAGCCCTTGTTTTCTAACTAAATTTACATTAAATTTAGTTAACTCTTTTACAATTACATCAAGGTCAAGGCTTAAAGTTGACTCGCTAACATCTAAAATACTTGAGAAATAATATAATTTTTGGTAGTCCACACTGTCAAGAAGTGCCAGTGTAAAAGTGTTTCTTCTGTCTTCTTTGCTAAAAGATGACGGTTTGCGTGTTTGGTTTAATTTTTCTTTAAACTCGTTTAAGTTCTCGCTATTACCTTTTAAATACAACCCTTCTTTAAGGCTTGTTTCAAGTGTTAAATTGTAATTATCAAGCACAGTGCCTATATTTTCAAGCTCCCTGAAAACAGTGCGCCTGCTTACATTTAAAAGCGTTGCAAGCTCACTTACACTAATTGGTTTACTGCTTTCAAGTAAAAGCTCAAAAATATTGGAAAGCCGCTTAGATATTATTTGCATTAATTAACTCTCCTTTAGGCACTGCGTTTTAACACTTATAAATTTTCGCTTAAAAACGTTTTAATTGTCTCCATTGCTGCGCTTTCGTCCTCGCCGTCCACTGTTATAACAAGCTCTTCGCCTTTTTTAGCGGAAAGTTTCATCAAGGCAAACAATTTTTTTGCGTCTGCTGTTTTGTCGCCTTTGTCTATTTTAATTGATGATGTAAACTTTTGCGCCTCTTTTGCCAAAAGCCCGGCCGGCCTTGCGTGTATACCTTGCTCATCGGTAATTACATAATTGAATGTTTGCATACTACTCTCCTTTTTGCTCTTTAATGTCATTTATTAATTTTTCATATTCGGGTGCGTTTAAAAAGTCATGAATTGTAACAAGGTATGCTTTTGGGTTTGCAGCCACTGCTCTTTCTTTTAGTTGGTCATGTGTTACAACAATATCTGCATCTTGTGGTATTTCACTTACAGGGTGGTGTATAACTTCCATGTCAACTATGCCTGCGTTTTTAAGCTTTTTGCGCAATTTGCTAGCGCCCATTGCACTGCTGCCCATGCCTGCATCACATGCAAAAACTATTTTTTTAGCGTTCTTCAAGTTTGTTTCGCTTACAGCTGCGCTTGCTTCAACTGCAATACCTTTTGCCTGGTTTTTAGCCGCTTGCATTTCCTCTTTTGCTTTGTCTAAGTCTCCATCTTTACCAAACTTTTTAAGCAGAACTGCCGACAAAACAAATGTTACAACTATTGAGACAGCTATGCCCAAAATATTTGCAAAGTAAGAATCGCTCGGTGTCATTATCATTTGTGCAATTATACTTCCCGGTGCCGCAGGGCCTGTTAAGCCGCCGTCAAACATTGAGAAGATAAACACACCGGATGCGCCGCCGGCAATAGTAGATACAATTAGTATTGGGTTCATTAATACAAATGGGAAGTAAATTTCATGGATACCACCGAAGAAGTGGATAATTGCAGCGCCAGAAGCTGAACTTTTTGCACTGCCTTTTCCGAAAAACATGTAAGCTAGCAGTAGCCCTAAACCTGGGCCGGGGTTAGACTCTATCATGTAGAAAATAGATTTGCCTGTTTCTATAACCTCTTGCGCCCCAAGCGGTGTAAAAACGCCGTGGTTTATTGCGTTGTTTAAAAATAGTACTTTTGCGGGCTCTACAAGAATAGATACAAGTGGAAGCAGTCCTATCGAAACAAGTGCCTCAACGCCGTTTCCCAGTGCTACTGTGCCAAGCTCTACAAGCGGGCCAATGCCAAAATATGCTAGCCCGGCAAGAACAGAACCCAAAATGCCAACTGAAAAGTTGTTAACTATCATTTCAAAGCCGGCAGGGACTTTGCCAAAAGTTGCTTTGTCAAAATATTTAATAACCACACCGCCAAGTGGGCCGCATATCATAGCGCCTAAAAGCATTGGTGTTGCAGGTGAGCCCATAATTACACCAAAAGTTGCAATTGCGCCCATAACGCCGCCGCGTACGTCTGCTATCATTTTACCGCCTGTGTAACCTATTAAAAGAGGCAATAAGTAAGAAAGCATTGGGCCAACCATTGTGGCAAGCTCCTCGTTTGGCAGCCAGCCTGCCGGAATAAATAAAGCTGTTATTAAACCCCACGCAATAAAAGCGCCAATGTTAGGCATAACCATGCCGCTTAAAAATCTTCCAAAACCTTGCACCTTATTTTTCATATTGTTTACCACCTAAATAATTTTTTTAATTTTTCAATGAGCTCATTTACATTTCTTGAGCTTAGTGTAGCACAAAATTTCTATGCAATCAACACAAAGAAATTGAAGTTTGTCACTACTATTTTGTGACAATTTTAATTAATGCGCAAAGTGCTTATTAAGCGCTTTTATTTTTGTGCAATATGCACAGTAGATTAGCTAAATGTGAGGCAAGCAGTGTACCGCAGCAATAAAACACAAATAAATATATTTGAATTTTAATAGAATATTTGACATACAAACTGATTAAAATTACCCTTGACGTACAGGCTAAAACACTTTATAATAAATAAGGTAATTATTTAGGTTGTAATTGCTCTGTAAAGAAATAGACTAAACCTTTGCTGGATTAGCTCACTTGGTAGAGCGCATCACTCGTAATGATGAGGTAACGAGTTCGACTCTCGTATCCAGCTCCAAATTAAAAAAACAGGCTGTGATAAAATGCACATATTTTGTCACAGCCTGTTTTTTGCTTTTTGTATCAGTACTTTTGGCAGACAATTTTTAGGCATTTACCTAACCTTACTGCTTTATATATAATGTAAGCACAATTTATGTTGTATAACGCATGCATTTTGCAAAATCGAAAATACATCAATTTTTTTTGATTTAAGTATTGACTTTGCTATAATTTTAGCATATAATAAATACATCAACTTTTTTTGATTTGAAATTGGAGGTTTTGCATTATGTTAAGTCAAGCGTGGGATTTTTTCCAGAACGAATTCTTAGGTATGGCGTGGTTAAATAGGCTTGTGGGCAGTATTCTAACAGGTTTTGGCATGGACATTACAACAAGGATTGGCGCAAGTGTGCAGTTTTTTATATATGATGTTATTAAAATTGTTGTGCTATTGTGCAGCTTAATTTTTATTATTTCGTATATTCAAAGCTACTTTCCGCCCGAGAGAAGCAAAAAAATTCTAGGGCGCTTTAAAGGCGTGTGGGCAAACATTATAGCGGCACTTTTAGGCACAGTTACGCCGTTTTGCTCGTGCTCGTCAATACCGCTGTTTATAGGTTTCACAAGCGCAAAACTGCCTGTGGGCGTTACGTTTTCGTTTTTAATTTCATCGCCAATGGTAGACCTTGGCAGCCTTGTTTTGCTTATGAGCATTTTTGGTGCAAATGTTGCATTTATTTATGTAATTTTGGGCTTGATTGTTGCCGTTATTGGCGGTACAATAATAGAGAAGCTAAAAATGGAGCGATACGTCGAAGAATTCATTTTAAAAGCGGGCAATGTGGATATTGAGGCGCAAGATACTCTAACTAGAAAAGACAGGCTTATTTATTCAAAAGAGCAAGTTATAAGCACGTTCAAAAAAGTATTCCCGTATATACTAGTAGGCGTTGGTATAGGCGCACTAATACACAACTGGATACCGCAAAATGTTATAGAGAGTATACTTGGCTCTAACAACCCGTTTGGCGTTATAATGGCAACAATTATTGGTATACCTGTTTACGCCGATATTTTCGGTACTATCCCCATTGCAGAGGCCTTGCTTGCAAAAGGCGCACAACTTGGCACAATTTTGGCGTTCATGATGGCGGTTACAACGCTTAGCCTGCCCTCTATGATAATGCTGAGAAAAGCGGTAAAACCTAAATTATTAGCTGTTTTCATAACAATATGTGCGGCAGGAATTATAATTGTAGGTTACATTTTTAACTTCTTGCAAGGGTACATTATTTAAGCGAAGAGCCAATAGTGAAAAGTGAATAGTTAAGAGAGCTTAGGGAGAGCAAAATGGAGCAAGTTTATTTGTTTAGTAAAAATGTGTTTTATGAAAGGAATGGTTGAAACATGAAAATAGTTGTTATTGGTGCTGTTGCGGCAGGTACGTCTGCGGCGGCAAAGGCAAGAAGAAACGACGATGAAGCGCAAATTACTATTTATGAAAAAGATGTGCATATATCATATTCCGGCTGTGGTATGCCGTATTTTATAGGCGATGAAATTAAGGCTGTAAGTGAGCTTGCACCGCGTGAGCCTGCATTTTTTAAGAAAAAATACAACATAGATATTAAAACGGGCCATGAAGTTATAAGTGTTCAAACAAGCGATAAGACGCTGAAAATTAAAAACCTTGACAGCGGAGAAATTATTGATGACAGCTATGATAAGCTAATTTTAGCAACAGGCGCTGTGCCGTTTGTGCCGCCTATTGATGGCGCAAATGAACAAAACGTATTTACCTTAAGAAATATTACCGATAGTATAAAAATTAAGCAGTTTATTAATGACAATGAACCAAAAACAGCTGTTATTGCAGGCACAGGCTTTATAGGCCTTGAAATGCTTGAAAATTTAACGCAACTTGGCATTGAAGTTAGCGTTGTGGAAGTGGCACAAAAAATAACGCCAAACCTAGACACAGATATGGCTAATTTACTTCAAAACAAACTTGCCGCAAAAGGTGTGCGAATTCTAACCGGCACGGCTATTTCAAAAATTATAAGCGGCAAAGTTGAAGTGCAAAACGGCAACGAAAAAGAAGAGATTTCAGCAGACCTTGTTATACTGGCAACGGGTGTGCGCCCAAACACAAAGCTTGCACAGGCTATTGGTGCTAAATTAGGGCAAACGGGTGCTATAAAAGTAGACAGTGAAATGAATACAAGTGTGCCCGATGTTTTAGCCTGCGGAGATTGCATTGAAACTTTTGATACAGTTGCAAACACGCCCGTTTACAGGCCGCTTGGTAGCACAGCTAACAAAACAGGCCGCATTGCAGGGCAAAATATAAACGGCAAAAAAATGCAGTATAAAGGCAACCTTGGCACAGGTATTTTCAAGGTGTTTGATGTGGTTGTGGCAAGCACGGGCCTTACGGAGGAAAGCGCACAAAAGCACGGCTTTGAGGTGCAAACTTGCCATAATATAAAGCCCGATAAGCCGCAATATATGGGCGGCAAAGAAATGACAATTAAAGCGGTTGCCGACAAAAAAACAGGCAGGCTTTTAGGCGTGCAAATTATTGGCTCAAACGGTGTTGACAAGCGCATTGACGTATTTGCAACGCTTATTACGTACAAGGCAAATGTAGATGAGCTTTTCGACTTAGACCTTGCATATGCCCCACCATTTTCTACAACAAAAGACCCTGTACACTACACCGGCATGATACTTGACAACGCGATAAACGGTGGCAGGCCGCTTGTTACGGCTGACGGCCTTTCAAAGCTTAGCGAGGGCGTGCAACTTATAGACGCTAGAAGTACATCAGATTTTGAAGAAAAGGGCACAGTTGAGGGCGCACAAAATATACCGCACGAAAAATTGCGCGAAAACATTGTAAAGCTAGACAAAAAAGCGCCTGTTGTTACATTTTGCAACAAAGGCGTAACGGGCAATGCGGCGCAAAATATTTTGCTAGGCAATGGGTTTAAGGAAGTTTACAATTTATCGGGCGGCCATAAATTTATAACAGACACTAAAAAATAATAAACGGGGCTATGGTGAAAATAGTTTTACCATAGCTCAAATTTTACTAGGCAGTGCGCTTGAGCGATTATTAAAAAGAAATAAAAACAAGCCCACTA
>CAYJHA010000038.1:0-5722 GCA_964369785.1 uncultured Bacteroides sp. | reverse complement strand
TATGGGTGCAAAGCGTTTTTTCCAACGTGCAAATATGCACCGCCTGTTAATGCAGGCAACGTTTTATGCGCAGAATCACAGCATATATCAGCGCCCAGATTTAGCGGGTGCATATAATTGTTTGTGTAGTTTCCACGGCTTGTGCTCTCGTTTTTTTGTGTGCTGTGCACGTCTGTTTCGCTTTCATCTGCGCTTTTAGCGGCAACTTCGCTTTCAGCTTCACTGCTTAAACTTTGCGCTTTATTATATTCGGTATGCTTTAAAAAGCGCAAATAAGCACCGTGGGCATTATCGGCAAGAAGCGGCACACCGTAGCGGCGGCACACTTTAGAAAGTGCCGCTATATCGGGGGAATTGCCAAGGTAATCAAGCGCTGTTATATATACGCCAATAGGTTTTTCACCACTTTTGTGCATTTGGCACAGCGTTTTATCAAGCGCCTTTGGGCTAACAGTGCCACTGTAATATGTGGTGTTTTCACTTGTGTCACCACAAACGGTACCTGCTGTGCACTCGCCACCGGGCAAGCTATTAACAAAAACAGGCTCTAAATCTAAAAGCGCACATGCGTGAAAAAACGCTTTGTGAGAAGCTCGCATTGCTACAATTTTTTTTGCTCTGCTTCTCATTGTGCTTAAATATTCTTTTTTATTTTCGCCTTTTGCATTTTGCAAGCTTTTACTGTTTTGCGCCCTGTAAGAATTCTCAAAAGCTTGATAACCTTCATTTTCACACGGCATTTGCGCAAACAATAAAGCCGCATAAAGCATTGCCTTTATACACTGCGATGAGCCACCGACCGAATAAAATGTTTGCCGTGAGCCGAATAGCACAGCTGCGTTTTTTTCACTTTGCAGTATAATTCCGCTAGGGCAAGAAAGGTCATCTGCACCTTGCACCTCGGTTATATCTAAGTGCTCACAGCCCAAGAAGCCGCGGCCTTTGTGGCCCGGCATGTGAAAGCGAGAACACTTGCTTTCGGCGTAACTTTGCACAAAGTCGCATATTGGTGTTTGCATAAATACCTCACATCTGCCTTGCAATATGCATCATAATTGCACACTCAATGCGCTTTTTAAACAGCGTACAGCCGTATTCATAAATGCCGTTAATGTCGCCTGAGGCATGATATGCATTTGCGGCGCAGCCACCCGAGCAATATAAGTTAGCCCAACATTCCTTACATTCACTGCGTGAGTAAATGTTGCAACTTCTAAATTCATCTTGCACTTTTTTATTCGTAACACCGTCGTAAATGTTGCCAAGGCTGTATGCCTTGTCGCCAACAAATTGGTGGCATGGAAATAGCTCTCCCCACGGCGTAACAGCCATATACTCTGTGCCGCTTCCGCAGCCTGTTATGCGCTTGTAAACGCAAGGCCCATTTTTCAAGTCTAGCATATAGTGGTAAAACTCAAATGGGTTGCCGTCTTTCTCACGCTTTAGCATCTCTGTTGCAAGTTTCTCATATTCAGCTAAAAGTATCGGTAAATCGTCTTTTGTTAAAGCAGCACTGTCGCCTTCATCGCAAACAACCGGCTCCATGCTTAGGCTGTTAAAGCCAAGGTCTGCCATGTGCAGTATGTCGCTTACAAAGTCGGGGTTTTCGTGTGTAAATGTGCCACGCATATAATAGCCTTTGCCGCCGCGTTTTTCAACAAATTTCTTAAATTTAGGCACTATTTTATCATAACTTCCGTTGCCGGCAAGGTCTTTTCGCAAGTTGTCGTGCACACTTTTTCTGCCGTCAAGGCTTAAAACAACGTTGTGCATGTGCTTGTTCGCAAAATCTATCACATCATCGTCAATTAACACACCGTTTGTTGTAAGTGTAAACCTGAAATGTTTGCCACAGTCTTTCTCTATACTGCGTGCGTATTCAACAAGTTTTTTTACAACTTCCCAGTTAACAAGAGGTTCACCGCCGAAAAAATCTACTTCCAAATTTTTGCGTGCGCCCGAATTTTCTATAAGAAAATCAAGAGCCCTTTTACCCACTTCAAAAGGCATAAGTGCTCCCTCTCCGTGGAATTTGCCCTGTGCGGCAAAGCAATAGCTGCAATTTAAATTGCACGTGTGCGCCACGTGCAAACATAGCGCCTTCACTACGCTACTGTTGTTTTTATATTCAGTAGCAATTTTTTCATAGTCCGGCCTTGAAAAAAGTTTGCCGCTTTTTTTCAACTGTTCAATTTGCTCAAAGCACTCGTTCAAATCTTCGCTAGTAACGTTGTGCTCGTTTGCATTTTTTTGTAAAAAAATGTTTGTTATATCGCTTTTTGTATGCGTTTCATAAAGCAATATAATTTCGTATATAACATCGTCTACCACATGTATTGAGCCGCTTAAAGTGTCTAGAACTATGTTAAACCCGTTTAGTTTGTATTGATGAACCATATGTAACCGTCTTTCGTGTGCTTATTTATATTATTAACCGAAAAAATTGCCGCCCGTGTAAGGCGGCGTGCTGTTTTATAGTAATTTAAAATGGTAAATTAGCTATTTTAAGCATTTTGCTCTTTTTCGCACGGCTGGTTTGCAACACCGCAAGATGTTTTACATGCAGATTGGCAAGAAGTTTGGCACTCGCCACAGCCACCGTTATTTTTGCTTTCGTTTAAATCGCGTGTCTCGATTGTTTTAATTCTTTGCATTTTAAATCTCCGTTTCGCACACCGCAAAAGCGGCATATAAATTTTGTTTAATGTAAACAATTTACTATACTTAAATTTTAAATGAAGTGCCTTTATTTGTCAAGCTTTTTGGCTACAATAGTTAACAGTTAGCCCATGTCTTCACTGCGGCGCTTAACTGCAAGGTGGAAATTTTCCACTTTGCGGCTGTACTCTGCATTCATAAATGGCGAAGTTATCATAAAATCAGCCGAGGCCTTATTTGTGGCAATAGGTACATCGTATACCAGTGCTATGCGCAAAAGCGCTTTAATGTCCGGGTCGTGCGGCTGGGCGCACAAAGGGTCTGAGAAAAAAACAATAAAATCAATTGAGCCCTCAACAATTTTCGAGCCTATTTGCTGGTCTCCTCCAAGTGGGCCCGAATTATATGCGCGAACGGGAAGCGCTGTGTGCTTTGCAATCATTGTGGCGGTGGTGCCTGTGCCACACAAAAAATGTTGTTGCAGTATTTCTTTATTATATTTGCACCATTCAATCATTTCGTCTTTTTTACCGTCGTGCGCAATAAGCGCTATGTTCTTTTGTTTTGCAAGTGTCAATGTAACAAATTCGTTGTCCATAATTTTTCCTCCGTATAATTTAAACAATAAACGGGGCTAATGCCGCCAAAGTTTTTTCATTGTCATCGTAAATTCGCAATAAAATAGGCTGTGATAAATCTAAGCTGAAAATGCCCATTATTGAGCGAGCGTCCATAATTCTAAAGCCACTAATAAATTCAAAATCACCCGTAAGCACATTTAAAGTGCGAACAAAATTTTGCACAGAAGTGCTTTGGGTAAATTGAATACTTACTTCTTTCATGTTTCCCTCACTTTCTAGCCGCTACACATAAAGTGTGCTATGCTATGTGCATAGCTGAACACTTATATCGCCGCTATTATGTTGCCATTATAACACCAATTGCCAAAATGGTAAAGCAATTATTATATTTATGCAGTGAAAGTAATGAATTATACCAAACACCAGCTGCAAAATGTTTTGCGGCTAGTGCCCGGTATAAAATAAAAATATAACAATAAGCAGTGCAAAATTGAAACTAACCCAGCGGCAAAAGCCCAAGCTTTTGCAAAGTTAACGCCTGTGAAAGTGAATTGTAGTTTCTATAACCTATATAAACATTAGCTTGTAAATATAGCTTTATATCGTTTTTATTTGCACTTGCAAGTGACGATGTTATTTCACTTGCTAAATTCAGCGTGTAAAATTCACTTTGTATAACTTCGTCTTTTTCACAAAGCGCATTAAAGCTGTCAATAATACTTTGCGGCATGGGCAGGCGTGCAAACTTTTGCACGCTTTCAGTTGTTTTAGTAGCTTCACTGTAAAGTTTCATTTCATTTAATGTTGTGTCGTGGTAATATTCACCGCTATCACTCTCGTAATACAAATACACTTCAATATTATCGCGGTAAGTGTTGAAATCTGACAATTCAAAGCCAATAGTTTGGTTTTGAGCAGATAGCACAGTGCCCGAAAGTGATGTGCTGTTATATATAGTAGGTATAAGCAAAGTACTAACGGGGTAGCCGCCGCTGTCTGTTATGAAAACAGACGGCTTTTCGCTTTGAGCATAGCTGTAATTAATAATATGCCGTATGCTTGTGGCCATTGTAACAGCTTCGGGCACGTAAAAATCTTCAGGTGCGCTTTGCCCTCTCAAAAATTGCTCTCTATAATAATTTTCAAGGCGTATTTCATCTATTACGCTTAAAAACGGCTGCGTTGCAACAAATATTTCCCTATTTTCTTCTTCTGCTTTTTCGCTAAAATTATCTGCAACATTATCAAAACTGCCCACACTGCTGCTACTACTGTATTCATAAAACTGCGCTTCATAAGGTGCACTAAAATCACTTGTTGCAAGTTGAGGGCGCTTATATTCAAGTGTCAGCGTTGGTGCATAGCAATATATATTTTTAAACACAAAGCCACTTGTCATGTCTTTACCTGCGGCAACTTCAAGGGCTAACTTCGCAATATTTGTGCCGTCAACCGTGGCAACACGTGCGTCAAAAACAAGCGGTATGCCTTTTTTATTATCTTGCGGTAAAACGGCGCTTTTTAAAAGCACTGCTTGCTCGGGGCTTATGTCGTTGCTACTGTATATTTCGTGCATATCTGTGTTTAAAAGCGTGTCAAAACCGGCAGACAAAATTATCATGTCTGCCCGCTGTAACACTTTGTCGAGAGAGTTCAAATTATCAGCATTTATTTCAAGCATTGACGGCGTCATGCTGATAATTTCAACGTCTGTTGTTGTATTTTCATCATTCAAAACGTATTTTTTAAACCAGTTGTTGTTTACAAAGCCCGTAGTAATTGCCTCAGTGCTGTTTTGCACGGCATTAAGCGGCGCACTTCCGTCAAGTGCATACAGCCCGGCCGCCGTAAGCTGTGAAATTCTGCTGTTCAGCTCAGCTTCACTTGTTACAAAGCTCTGTATAGGCTCTTCGTTTGCTACGTAAAACCCAATGCTTCCGTTTAAGGCCTGCGGCAATATTTCAAGAATAACAAATGTATCGCCGTTTTTTTCGCTTTGTTCTTTAACGTATTCTATACCATTAAAAGATATATAGGCAAAGCCTGAAACGCTTAAAAATAGCGATAAAACGATGAATATTGCTGTAATAAACAAATATTTATATTGTGAAAATTTGTGTGTTTTCATTTTCAACCTCATTGCTGTGTGGTAGTAGCTACATAATGGAGGTGTTGACAAACAAAGACTTTGCAAAAACTAGAGCAAAATTTTTGTCAGATGAAACAAAAAGCACAGGCAATACTGTGTGTATTAACGAGCATTTTTGTGAAATATGACGGAAATTTTGCCGACGCTTTTTGTAAAGGCGACTTTGTCAACACCTTCATAATGTTAACAACTTGTGCTAATTTTTTAGGGCAGCGAGGACACCGCAAATACAAAGCATGTGCAAATTTGCGGCCTTGCGGGCGGCGGAACGCCGCCCCTACAAAGCGTGTGTTAAAAAGAGCAAAATGGCACAAATGTTTTAAAGCCGCGAGAG
>CAYJHA010000037.1:2577-18104 GCA_964369785.1 uncultured Bacteroides sp. | reverse complement strand
AACTACAACTACTGCTATGCCTATGCCTACAAAAATTATTGGCTTATTATTTTTTTGCTTTGTGGCCACACTACCACCATATTGGTTTTGCATAGGCATTTGCCCTTGTGGTTGCCCCATAGGCGGTGCGTTTTGGTAGCCTTGAGCTTGCTGTTGCCCCATTGGTTGCCCCATTGGCTGCCCCATAGGCGGTGCGTTTTGGTAGCCTTGAGCTTGCTGCCCACCCATTGGCTGCCCCATAGGCGGTGCGTTTTGGTAGCCTTGTGCTTGCTGCCCACCCATTGGCTGCCCCATAGGCGGTGCGTTTTGGTAGCCTTGCGCTTGCTGCCCACCCATTGGTTGCCCCATTGGCGGTGCGTTTTGGTAACCTTGCTGTTCTGCTTGCGGTTGCACCTGTGCCACAACATAATCTGTTTGTGCTTTATTTTGTTCGTTTTGTTGCATGTTTTGTGGTGTTAATTCGGGTTGTGTTTGTGTATCTTGTGCGGTAACTGCCGCACCACAATTGTCACAAAACTTTGCGCTTTGTGCGCTTTCAAAACCACAATTATTACATTTAGCCATAATAACCTCCTGAAAATTTAAATAGTTAACTCTAAAATTTTATAAACTCGAAACCATATCAACAAGATAATTCAGCCCCGAGGAACTATATAAAAACATATCAATTTCATCATTTTTAAACGCTGAAATCGCAACTGTTGCCGACTTTGGAAAGCTCTCCTCATCTACTATAAGAACTATTTTACACGTGGGAACAGCTTCTTTTATTTTCTCAGCTCTCATAAGCCAGTCGTCCAGTGCAAGCGGGTAATAATCTCTTAACTCTACTAGCAAAATGTCTGCCTTACTGCTTCTGCAAACAGACAAGCAGCTATCAATTGTAGGTATAATTTCAATGATTGTTTTTGGGTTTTTTGTCGTCATAGCGTGTGTTACCCCTGATGACAACAACTTATTTTGAATGTAAACCGCTATTGTTTTCATAAAAGCACCCCCCTTTTTTAGTTATGTATGTTGAATATCTTTTTATCCTTTACTAAACTGCGCCTAACGGCTTTGCCTTATTCGCAAAAACGTATTTTCAAACTAAACTAATATGCCTTTGCAATTAATTAAAGCCTAATGAACAAACAATTGCTCATTAGGCTTATTGTATCAAATAAAAAACAATAAAACATCGTGTATTTCCGCTATTTTTTAAAAGTCATCATCTTCGTTTGAAATAATAAATCTCTTAGCCGCAACGTCGGCCACAAGCTTTAATAAATTGCTATACCCTGTTTTGTTTTTAATATTGCTAAGGTGCGTGTCAAGTGTTCTGCTTTTAATATTAAGCATTCCACACACTTCTTCGTTTGAGTGCCCGTTTACTTTTGCTTGCAAAATTTGAAGTTCTTTTGGTGTAAAATCAGAAATTTTCGCCATGCCAATAGCTATAACGGGCTGTGTCTCGGGGTAATATGTTTCACCATTCATTACACTGTCCATAACTAAAAGCAAGTCCATGTCGGCATGGTCTTTATACCAAAAGCCCTCACAGCCTGCAATTTTGGCTTCTTCAATATATTTTTTTTGCAGAACAAATGTTAAAATAATAATTTTGATATTTGGGTAGTGTTTTTTAACTTTTGCGGCAACTTTTATTCCGCTTTCATTGCCAAGCGTATGTATATCCATAAGTATCAAATCAACAGGCTCGTATTTTAATTCGTCAATTACTCTGTCAGCGTCAAAAAGCGCCTTTGTTATTTTGTACCTGCCATTACTTCTAAGTATGGCATACTGCATAAGTGCGTGCGAACTGCTTTGGTCGTCTACAATCATAACGTTTTTCATATTAATCTCCATTCTGTGCACATCACAAATAATTTTGAAAAATCTCCGTACAGAATGGAGATTAATTGGCATGTGCCGCCTGTGACGGAAGTGTTGACAAAGTCGCCTTCACAAAAAGCGTTGCTAAAATTTTAGCCATATTTCACAAAAACGCTCATTAATACACACAGCATAGCGTCGTTTTTCACGCTATACACTTCCTTTTATTAAACTAACATTCATGGTAACTGCCCTGTCGCACTCCATGCTCATTTTGCCACCTGCTTGTTCAATTCTTTGGCGCAGCCCCAAAAGCCCACTGCCCTCGTTTATGCTTGTTACATTGTGCTTTGTTTCATTTTGCACGGTAAAATTTATTGTTGCATTTGTCTCGGTTATATTTACTGTTAGTTTTTGCGCATTTGCGTGCCTGTAAGCATTTTTGAGCATTTCATTAACGCATAAAAGCAATGTAACTTTGCTTTGTTCTTGTTTTGGTATTTCTCCGTTTATTTCTATTTCACAGCCTAGTTTTTCGGCAAAAACCATAATTTGCTCTAAAGATATACTATGCCTGTTTTCTTGTGAAAGCTCTTTAATTACACTGCTTAAATTCCCCCAATAATCAAAAAGTGTGCGCACGTCGTTTGAATTTTCATTTTCTCTAAGCGCCTTTTTTGTTAGCGTTAAAAGGTTGCCAAAATTATCATGAAAGCGAATTTTCATATTAACCGCTACTTGGCTTTCTGCATTTTTCTCTATAATATTTGTAAGTTTTTTAAGCCTTTTTTGTTGCTGTGTCAGTTTTTCGTTTATATCGCGTGCACTTTCACTAAGTTTATAAAGCTCTGTAATATCAATTGCTTTAATTTCATAGTACTTTTCGCCGTTATAAGTGCATACATTTTTCGAAAACTGCCAAACGTTATCACTACTTAAAACAAATGCGGGTTCTTCGCCTTTTATAACGCAATTGTTTTCGTTTTGTAGCGCAGTTAGGTGTTGCCAAAAAGCCGTGCCGCTTTGCAGCGTTTTTCCGGTAAGCTGTTTGCTTAAATTATGAATAATATGGTTAGATAGAAGTAATTCGTTACTATCTGACATAAACAATATTCCTGTGGGCAAATTCTCAAGCGCTTGCTTAACCGAGAACGTATTTATCTTGTATTTATTATTTTTATAAAGGTAATAAAAAGCGGCTACAGCAACCACTATTATAATAATGCTTAATGCTATGTGCACATAATAAGGTATAGTATTTAAAAAGCTAATTATAGGTGTTAAAGTAATATTATACTTCACCCTGTCTACTTTATTTAAATGCATAATCAGTGCTAAATCTAACACGCTTGCAGCAAACATAAAAAAAAGCGACAAAGTAAGTATACGTTTCTTTTTTTCCACAATATACGCAATAAGCGTTATTAGCACAAAAACAACACTTACTATGCAAAGTGCCATTATATAACCTTTTTCAGTATCGCCTAAATGCAAAAACATAGCGGCTGTTTCCTTTCAAAAATTTCCCAATATTTTTACTTACTTTGGCATAATAAGAGAAACAAAGTAACTTTCATCTTCATCAAAAAGTTTCAATTTGCCTTTTTGTTCTATTATTTTGTCACATAATAAATCATTATAACTTAATTTAAACTCTTTTGAAATTTGCGTTGTAAATATCACATTGTCCTCGTCAAAATTATATGTAACATAAACAGCGGTAAAATTATAATTTGCTTTTTCTATTATATTTTGGTATAAATCAAAACTTGCAATTGCAGTATCAAGGCTTAAATCGCAACTATTTATTATGTTTATTGCACAAGTTACATCATAAAGCCTAAGAAGTTGGAACGACTCTAAAAAACAGTACCTCAAGTCCTCAGCGCAAATTAAAGTTTCTGTTTGCTGTGTAATAATTAAATTAACTTTTCTTTTTATATAAATTGATGCCATACTTGTTTCAAAAAGCAAGCGTTTAAGCTCATCTTCCTGTGTTTTTTTGCAATGTTCAATTTCTAGTTTTATTTTTTCACTTAAAGGCAAAATCTCTTTTAAAATAATACCGTGTAAATCGTTTAGCTTGCGAATTGTGGCACTTTCACTTTTTTGCTCATTTTCAAGCGATAAAAGGTCTACTTCCTTGT
The DNA here is from genome assembly GCA_964369785.1 of uncultured Bacteroides sp. Classification (GTDB taxonomy): domain Bacteria; phylum Bacillota; class Clostridia; order Oscillospirales; family Ruminococcaceae; genus Ruthenibacterium. The sequence goes on along the minus strand of CAYJHA010000037.1, from coordinate 14,139 downwards.
AAAGCTTATCATTTAGCTCATTTATATTTTTTAACATATCTTTAATTTGTGAAACGTCACTATTCCACGCAACATAGCCACCGTTAATAGGCGCAATGTGTAAAAGTGTGCTAGAGTTCAGCGAAATTGTTTTTTCACGTTTCAGTAAGTTAAAATCAGCTTTTGATATTTTTATAGAATTTTCAGAGTTATGTACAATTTCGCCGTCATTATTTAAAATTTGCGCTCTTATGTCTGCCATTGCAAAGCAAGCGCTATGCCCAATATTTGAATGAATAAGCCCTGTAATAATAAACGACTCTAGCAAAACTATTGCCATAGTGCAGCCAAAAATTGTTAAATCAAGGTAATAGCCTAAGCCGTAAGTAGGTGTTATAATATATAAAACACTGTAAATAATGGTAACCGATATAATTAAGGCAGGCAGCAGAGCTTTTTTTCTTGTAGCTTTTGAAATGCTGAACTTTCGCAAAATTACGTAAGATGATATTAGCACCATGCCAAGTATGAAGGTGAGTACAAGGTAATAAACTATGCCATGCGTATAATCCAGCCCGTATGCGTGTACTGCTGTGTCAATGTCAAATGCAAGCAAGTGCAAATCATTTGTTAAAACAGCTATAATAAGCAATATTGCAGGTATGTAAATTAGCCCCCATTTTTTATTTGGTACATATTCTTCACTTTCACCAATATAAAGTGATATAAAAAAGAAAAAAACACTAAGCATAATCATTGGTATATAATACATATACCATAAAAGTCTATCTTCGAATATAACAAATTCAAAAGCAAGCCATTTAACAGTGCGCAAAGTTACCCATAAAATTATAAGTGCCCCAATAAGCATTAAATAATTGCGCACATGCTTTTGCATTATTCTTCTGTAAACGCTTATAACCCAGTAAGAATAAACACTTATATAAATACAAGTTGAAATAATAAAGCTTATATTATACAAAAACGTGCTACCCGTCGGCACAATATTATCAATGTTGTCTAGCAATAATGCAATGATTAAAAGTGTTAAAAAAAACAATGTGGCACGTACTGTTTTTTGTGTTGAATTTTCCAGGTTTAATCACTCCTGCCTATTTTTGACGACAATTAGTTAATTTTTAATATGTATATTATACAATTAATTATTGAAAATTACAACTAAAAAAGGGCTGTTGCAAAATTGGTGAAATTAAAAAGCAACCGGTAGTTTGATGCTCCGGTTGCTTTTTTCTGTTTTTTTGCAAAAGGCCTTAGGGCTCTGCCCTAAGAACCCGAAATTTTTTGAAAAAAATTTAGTAAAACTTTTAATATTCAGATTATTTGTATTAGCAAAAGCTAATATAAATTGGCATGTGGCTATGCCACTATGCCTTGTATAATATTTGTTGTTTTTAGTAACACACTAAAAAAGAGCTAATTTATTTGCAGCCAATTTAATTCATATGTATCTCAAGCATTTCCCTTGCATTGGCAAGTGCCAAATCTGTAATTTGGTCGCCTGAAATCATTCTTGCAATCTCGCGCACACGTTTTTCGCCTGCAAGTGTATAAATTTGTGTAAATGTTCTATCATTCTCAACACTTTTTTTAATTAATAAGTGCTCGTTTGCAAATGCGGCAATTTGCGCCGTGTGCGTAATGCATATTACCTGACGCCCACCTTTAGCCGCGTTTGATGTTTGCTTTAGCTTCTCGCCTATTCGTGCCGCCGCAAGCCCTGAAACACCTGTGTCAATCTCATCGTATATTACAGTGCCTATGTCGTCTTTATCGGCAAGGGCACTTTTAAGTGCAAGCATAATGCGTGAAAGCTCACCGCCGGAGGCTATTTTTGCAAGCGGCTTTGCCTGCTCGCCCGGGTTTGTGCATATATAAAACTCAAGGCTATCTTGCCCTGCGCTTGCAAGCGGGCCTGTTTTGTGTTGCAACTTAAAGCTAATGCCGGGCATGTTCAAAAAGTTCAGCTCCGCAGATATTTGGCTATCAAATTTTTCAAAAGCGCTAAGTCTTGTTTGCGTTAAAACAGCGGCTAGCTCTTTCGCTTTTTCATAGAGTTTTTCTTGCTTTTCATAAAGCTCGTCAAGTCGCTCGGTGCCAAGCTCTATTGCTTGTAATTGCTCAACTGCACTCTCAGCATACTCTAAAATTCCGCTTATATCGGTTTTATATTTTTGCTTTAGTTTATAAATTAAGTCAAGCCTGTCTTGCACTTCTTCAAGCTGTGATACATCGAAATTAAACCCGTCTTGCATACTTCCTACTTCGCTTGCTACCTCACGCAGTTGGTAAAACAAATCACTCAATTTTTCGCTCAGCGGTGCAATTTCATCTGACACTTGTGCAATGCTCTCTAGTGAATTCGCGGCACTGCCTACCATTTGCACCGCACCTTGTGTGTCGTCGTTGCCACTAAGTGTGCTGTACGCTTCATTTATGTGCTGTGTTATACTTTGTGCGTTAAGCATAACATTTTTTTGTGCGGTTAAACTTTCTTCTTCGTTTGCAATTAAATTTGCTTTTTCAATTTCGTCTACTTGAAAACGAAGCAAATCAATTTTATCGAGCTTTTCATCTTCGTCCATAGAAAGTGCGTCTATTTCTCTTTTAACCTTGCAAAGTTCTTTATACACCTCATAATAAGCCTCGTGCTCAGAATTAATATTTGCAAAAGTGTCAAGAATTTTCAAGTGTTTTGACGGGTTCAAAAGGTCTTGATTATCGTGCTGGCCGTGTATACTAATAAGGTTTGCAAAAATTTCACGCACTACTGCGGCAGTTGCCGCCATTCCGTTAATGCGAAAATTGCTCTTACCCTCCGCAGTTATGTCGCGGTACAAAAGTAGCTCGTCTTCCACGTTGTACCCTGCGTTTTGTAGCTGTTCAAGTGCAAATTTTGGCACGCTGTTAAACTTCGCCCATATTCTGGCCCTGTCAGTGTTGCTGCGAACAATATCGCGTGAAGTTCTGCTTCCGAGTATAGCGTTAATCGAATCTATCAAAATTGATTTTCCCGCACCTGTTTCGCCGGTAAGCACGTTTAACCCTGCACCAAAATTAACGGTGGCACGCTCAATTACTGCCACATTCTCTATTGTAATTTCACTAAGCATACAAAAAGCCCTTTCAGCGCGTTAAATATTTTGAAATTTGGTTTGTTAGTTTCTCGGCCGCTTGCTCTGTTCGCATAAGCACAAAAAAAGTATCATCACCTGAAAGTGTTCCCACAACATCGCTCCACACCATTGAATCAAACACTTCACAAGCGGCATTTGCCATGCCTGTAAAGCATTTTACCAAAACGGTATGCCCTGCATAGTCAACATTTAAAACAGACTCTTTAAAAATATTCTCGAACCTGCCGGGTGAACGCGATGTTTTATTTACATTTTGTGAAGCAACATACCTATATTCACCGCCGACAGACGTTTTCACAAGCTGCAACTCACGTATATCACGCGACACTGTTGCTTGTGTTACGTCAAAGCCCTCTTTTTTCAAAAAATTAAGCAAGTCTTCTTGCCGCACAATACTGTGCTCTTTAATTAGGGTTAAAATTCGGTGATGTCTAGTATTTTTCAATGAAGTTTACCTGCCCTTCAATTTTTTATCAATAGCTTTAAACTGCTGTGCCTCTACCAAAGTAATAAGTGTCATGCATTGTTTCGACGTTGAGACGCAAACCTCTTCATTATCATCTAAAAGCATATCATTTTGCCCATCACAGCTATACACTATTTGTGTATTAGCCCCGCCACTCGCCTTAACTCTAATTTTTCTTTCGGCAGAAAAAACCATTGGTGGGTTGTTCATGCTGTGCGCACAAAGCGGCGTTACAACAATGCCGTTTATAACTGCATCCAGCATAGGCCCACCTGCCGAAAGTGAGTATGCCGTTGAGCCTGTGGGCGTTGCAATAATTACACCGTCGCCCCTGTAACTGCTAACAAGTGTGTCATCGCAAAAAATCATAACGTCAATCGTCTGTGATATAGAGTGCTTTCCCACTACAACCTCGTTAAATGCATTTTGCGGTTTGTTAATGTTTTTAGTCGTTGCAACGTTTAATATATTTCTTTTGTCAAGCTTGTAGTTGCCTGTTACAACGTTTTTTAAAAGGTTTAACTCATTTTTTTCAATATTTGCAAGAAAACCCAAATGCCCAACATTTATGCCCAAAATGGGTTTATTATACTGCAAATTTTTGCGTGCCGCACGCAAAATTGTGCCGTCGCCACCAATTGTTACAATAACATCACATTTTGATAAAGCACTGTCTTCACTTGTAAATTGAACATTTTCTGCTGGAAATTTACCCTCAAAGCTATGTTTAATAAAAACAACAGCGCCGCTTTCTATCAAAATTTTAGCGGCTTTTTGTGCAATTTCAAACGCCTGCTCTTTTTTATCGTTTACTATGAGATAGACTTTCATTTTTACCTCTTTTGCAATTCACACTATTATCTTTCACTGTTTTAAAAAGAACTGTGCGCCGCACTTACAACATTGTTGATTTCTTCATTGCCAGCGGCAGTTATTTCAGAGCTTTTTTGTGCATACAACAAAAATTCAATATTACCCTCCGGCCCTCTTATAGGTGAAAAATCAATACTTAAAACACTAAAGCCGCTTAAATTTGCAAAGTTGCACGCATTTTGTATTGTCTCAATATGTGTGCTTTTTTCACGCACAACACCTTTTTTGCCTACTTTTTCTTTGCCTGCCTCAAATTGCGGCTTTATTAGGCACACGCATGTTGCATTTTCTTTTGCAAGCTGTGCCGCAACGGGGAAAATGTGCTTTAGTGAAATGAAAGAGACATCAACGCTAAAAAAATCAAGTTCTTCAATTACTTGCTCGCGTGTTACCGCCCTAATATTTGTTCGCTCCATGTTCACAACACGCTCGTCGCACCTAAGCTTCCATGCAAGCTGGCCGTAGCCAACGTCTACCGCATACACTTTTTGTGCGCCGTTTTGTAGCATACAGTCGGTAAACCCACCTGTGCTGGCACCTATGTCCATGCAAATTTTGTTGTTCAGCTCTATGTTAAAAGCTTTTATGGCCTTATCAAGCTTTAAACCACCGCGGCTTACAAACGGCATATCTTGCCCACGCACTTCTACGGTTGCTTCACTGCTTATCTGTGTGCCGGGCTTGTCTTGCTTTTCATTATTCACGTACACAATGCCCGACATTATAAGAGCTTGCGCCCTTTGCCTGCTTTGTGCTAAATTGTGCGTTGTTAGGTAATTATCTAGGCGGATTTTCTCTTTTTTCGGGTGTTCTGAGCTACTCATATAACTAAACCTTTCAGGTTGTGAAAGCATATATTTTACCATTTTTAAAATATAAGTATAAAATGCAATCTATAATTCTGGCTTTATAAAAGGTTTCTAATGCTCTCTTCGTCTAAGCCAAACAATTTTTTCATTTCACATACAGTTGCATGTGTAAGGTTTTGCGCATCTGCCGCAATGTGTTTGTACGTGCCTTTAAAGCTTGTTTTTTGCTTTAAAGCACAGCAAACGTGCTCGCCAATACCGCCGCTTTTAACGCCCTCTTCAACAAATAACACGCTGTCATACTCTGCAAGTTCATCAATTAGCCCATCGGGAAGTGGGTGCACTTTAACAAGTTTAAACACGTTTATTTCAGTATTTTGCTCTGCTTGCGCGTTGTTTTCATTGCGTGCAATTTCAATATTTTCAACTGCGGCAAAAACTTCATCGGCCTGGCCGCCGTATGTTACAACTGCTGTGCGTTTACTATTTGAGGTGCTCATTTCATTAGCTTTACCGGTTGAAACAGTGACTTGTTTTATGCTACGCATTTTATCATCACTGTCACACACATATTCACCGTTATAACTGCAATACACATCATATTCTTTACCGGTAGAGCCTAGTTTTTCAAGGCGTGCACTCTCAGAGCCTCTCTGGTATCTTATAGCTCTTGGCCCTGTTATATTCGTAAGTTCTTTCAGCCAAAAGCGCATTTCAGCATAGTTACAAACAGAATACACGCTCATATTTGAAAGCTGGCTTAAAAATGCACAGTCATAAATACCCTGGTGCGTCTCACCGTCTCCGGGCACAAGCCCTGCCCTATCAATAGCAAAAAGCACATCAAGGTTTTGCAAGTTTACATCGTGAATAATTTGGTCGTACGCTCGCTGTAAAAATGTTGAATATATGCAAACTACGGGCTTCATGCCACATGCTGAAAGCCCTGCCGCAAACGTTACAGCGTGCTGCTCGGCCATACCTACATCAAAAAAGCGTTCTTTATGTGCCCTGTAAAAATATTGCGTACCTGTGCCATATTTCATTGCAGCAGTTATGGCGCAAATTTTGTCATTCTCGTGTGCAAGCTGTGTTAAACACTCGCCAAACACTGTGGAGAACGAATTCTCTTGTGTTATGTCAGGGTCAGAAAGTGCGTTTACGTCAAACGCTGAAACACCGTGAAATTCGCCCGGGTTTTCCTCAGCAGGGGCAAAACCTTTGCCCTTTTTTGTTACAATATGCAAAAAAGCGGCGCGCTTTGGTCGTCTCTGTACGCTTTTAAAAGCGAGCACAACTCGCCCACATTATGCCCGTCAATTGGCCCTACATAATGAAAGCCCATGTCTTCAAACATTGTAGAGTGGTACAATTTTCGCCTAAAATTCTTCTTAATTTTTTGTAGCCATTTTCTTATTGGCTCGCCTATAAACGGTATATTATCTAAAATTGATTGTGTAACTCTTTTAAACTCAAAATATTTTGGGCTTGTTCTAAGGTGTGTAAGATACTGCGCAACAGAACCCACATTTTTTGAAATAGACATCTTATTATCGTTCAAAATTACGATTAAATTGCTAAGGTCACGCACATTGTTCATACCCTCGTAAACCATGCCGCCTGTAAAGGCACCGTCGCCTACAATAGCTATAACTTTTTTGCTGTCGCCTGCAATTTTTTTTGCTTGCGCCATACCAATTGCGGCAGATATGGCAGTGTTGCCATGGCCTGAAATAAATGCGTCGTGCTCGCTCTCTTTAGGCATAGGGAAACCCGAAAGCCCGTTTAACATGCGCAATTTTTCAAACTTATCTTTTCTGCCTGTCAAAATTTTATGTGTATAGCACTGGTGCCCAACGTCCCACACAAACTTGTCTTCCGGCGTTGAAAAAATACTGTGCATAGCAACAGTAAGCTCAATAGTGCCAAGGTTCGATGATAAATGCCCGCCTGTTTTTGACACACTTTCTATCAAAAAAGCTCTAATTTCGTCGCATAATAAGCAAAGCTCTTTTTTATTCAATTTTTTAACATCTTTTGGGTTGTTAACTTTTTCTAAAAACATATCGGTATTTTAGCCCACACTGGCAGGTATTAAAATTGCAATTAAAATGCCCAGTAAAGCGCCCGATAGCACTTCAAGCGGTGTATGGCCTACTTTCTCCTTAAGCTTTTTCACATTGTTAAGAACTTCATTTTCCTCGTCGTCAAGCCAATCGTCTAACAATTGGTTTAAAACTTTTGCCTGCTTTCCTGTCTCATGGCGCACGCCCATTGCGTCGTACATTACAACTGAGGCTAAAATAAACGCTATGGCAAAAAGCGGTGATGATACACCCTCGCTTTTAGAAGTGGCCATAAATGCAGAGCAAACAAACGCCGAATGTGCACTTGGCATACCGCCTGCTCCATAAAGGCGCTCTAGCTCTAATTTCCCAACAAGAGCATAGTTAATTATTGTTTTCGCAACTTGCGCCGCAAACCACGAAAAAATTGCAACAGTAAGTATATAATTGCCAAAAATGAAGTTTTGCCAATGCATAATATCTCCGTTCTGCCGTTAATTTACGGCATAATTAGTGTTAGTTTTTTGTTTAAATTTATTTGCCTGTGTTAAAAAATTAATTTTTGCGTATTAACAAGCTTTTTGCAAATTGCGTTAAAAACTCTGCTTTATCGCCAAAATTATCTGTAAGAAGCTTGCACGTTTGCTCTGTGTAGTCTTTTGCCATATCGAAAGATTTTTGTAGCCCAAAAAGCTTTACATACGTAGTTTTGTCGCTCTGTATATCAGAGCCTATGGGCTTGCCCAGTTCCTGCTCGTTTGCTGTTACGTCAAGCACATCGTCTATAATTTGAAACACAAGCCCTGTGTTAAACCCAAACTGAGATATTGCCGCCTTGTGCACTTCATTGTTATTATCAGCTGCAATTGCGCCAAGCATGGCTGCCGCCTCTATTAGTTTGCCTGTTTTGTTTTTGTGTATTTTTAAAAGATCTTGTTCACCGGCTGTTTTGCTTTCAAAATGCAAATCAAGTTCTTGCCCGTATATCATACCCTTTGCACCGGCGGCAGTGCTTAAATGTTTACATGCTCTTATGTTTTGTGCGTCAGTACCGCTTGCTGTGCTTACTATTTCAAATGCCGCTGTAAGTAGCGCGTCACCTGCAAGTAGCGCCGTTGCTTCACCGTACTTTTTGTGGCAAGACGGTTTCCCACGCCTAAAATCATCATCGTCCATGCAGGGCAAATCGTCGTGAATAAGCGAGTAACAGTGTAGCATTTCAACTGCACCGGCATATTGCGCCGCAATGCTCAAATTACCGCAAAGCATGTCGCACACTGCAACACACAAAACGGCACGTGTGCGCTTGCCTCCTGCTAAAAGGCTGTAAATTGCGGCATCTGCAACGCCGCAGCCGCCACTAGGCGCAAACACTTGCTGTGTCAACTTTTCAAGCTCGTCTTGCACCAATTTTAAATATGCGCTATACTGCGCCTCATAGTTCATATGCTCAGCCCTCTTCAACAATACAGTTTTCAAGCTTTGCGTTAATTTCATCAAGTTTTATTTGTGCTTTTTCAAGTGCTTTGTTACAAAAAACAATTAATTCTGCCGCTTTAGCGTATAATTTTAAGCTCTCATCTAGCGTTATTTCTTCAGATGACATTTTTTCAAATATGTTTTCAAGCTCACTTGCGGCTGTTTCATATGTCATTTTCTCTTTTTGCACTGTTTTCAACCGTCCTTTTTATTACATTGCAGTGCAATTTACCACTGTGTAAATTCACCGTTATTTCGTCGTTTATTTCAACATCTAGCGCGTTTTTAACAACTGCGCCTTGCTTTTTAACAATGCTGTAACCCCTGGCAAGCACGCCGTACGGGTTTAAAGACTCGCCAAGTGTCGCAAAATGCACCATTTCCCTTTTTGCATATTTCACTTTTTGTTTTGCGCTGCGGCATATACCTGCTTGCAAAGTCTCAATGTATTTTACCTGTTCAAGCGGGTATTCGGCAATTTGTTTAAACCGTGGAAAATTCATGTGCATATTTAAATTATTATAACACATATCGGCATAATTTAAAACAATATTTCTTATATTATCGAAAATTATATTAAGGCGCTCCAGCTCATTTTCCATGTCCGGTATAACAATTTCGGCGGCGGCGCTGGGTGTGGGCGCGCGCATATCTGCCACAAAATCGAGTATGCTGAAATCAATTTCATGGCCAATGGCGCTTACAATAGGCGTTTTACACGCAAAAGCCGCGCGTGCAATTTCCTCGCTGTTAAAAACCCAAAGGTCTTCTTTACTGCCACCACCACGTGCAACTATAATAACATCGCACTCTTCTATGCTGTCAAGTTCTTTTATGCCTGCAATAATGTCATGTTTTGCGTCGTCACCCTGCACTTTTGCAGAGTATAGCAAAAAGTGTGCGTTTGGGTTGCGCCTTTTTGCAACATTTAATATATCTTGCAGTGCAGCGCCTGTTTTTGAGGTAACAAGCCCAACACATCTTGGTATTTCTGGCAACTGTTTTTTGTGCTGTTCATCAAAAAGCCCTTGCTGTTCAAGTTTATCTTTAAGCTTCTCAAATGCCGCTTGTATAGCGCCAACACCGTCAAGAAACATTGTGTCGGCGTTAATTTGAAATGTACCCTGCTGTTCATACAGTGTAATTTGCCCTCTTATAATAACGCTTATGCCGTTCTCGGGCTCAAAGTTTAGCCTGCTTGCATTGCCGCGAAACATTACAGCTTTAACGCTGCACGTTTCGTCTTTTATGGTAAAATAACAGTGGCCTGTTTTAAAATGGCGTGTGAAATTAGATATTTCACCGCGTATGGCGACATCTGTGAGCACATAGTCTCTTTCAAGCAACGTTTTAACATATGCGTTAAGCGCTGACACGCTTATGACGTCGGCCATTGTTTTCACCTCTTTTTTGTTTAATAAAAAAATTCAACAATAACACAGCATTAAACCCAACTGAACCACTGCTATATAACTAAATTTTCGCTTAGCATCCCACACATAATTTTAAACGAGTTCACGTTATGTGTGGGCGGCTAACCTAGCCGCATAAACAGCTACACCTATTGCGTTGTCGCTTGAATATTTGCTTTCAACAAAACAAACATTTTCTGTTTTATCCTCAACATATTTGCGAATAATTTCACTGCTCATTACGCCACCGGCACACAAAACAGGCAAATTACCGTGCATTAGCCGTGCCGCTTTAATAAGCTCTGAAACTGTTTTTGCAACGTGCAAAAGGCAAAATTTTGCAATATAATCGTGCGGCTTGCCCTCATCTATAAGCTTGTTGCACTTATTTTCAAGGCCGGAAAAACTGCACTCTACCCCTTTAACGCTCACACTAACATTAATTTTTTCATTGCAGTTTTGTGCAATTTCGCTTAGCTGTGCGCCTGCCGGGAACGAAAACCCCAGTTTCACGCCCACTCTGTCAACTGCTTGCCCTGCAAACAAATCTGTTGTGCCGCCTATTTTCTCAGTTTTGTCAAGCCCGTCACACAAAAGCAGTTCAGTTGTGCCGCCCGAAACGTGAAAAATAATTTTTTTCGCCTTATAAAGTTGCTCGTTACCCGTTGCGAAAATTGCCGCCGTTATGTGGCCTTGCTGGTGGCTTGTCTCAACAAGCGGCAAATTTGCGCCTGCACAAAGTGCCGCCGCAGCATTTACGCCAGCCAAAAAGCACGGCATGTATGAGCCTTCTATGCTGCGCGGTGTTTTTGCCACGCCCACCATACCTATTTGTGCGGTGCCTAAATTTTCACGCATTTTGCACAACATTTGCGGCAACGCCTGCGTGTGGTGAAACACAGCATCGCTTTGCCGCAAACCAAGCCCACCCGCTTTCACAGGCAAAAACTGCTTATCATCGTATATTATTTCATTTTTATCTGTGCAATATACTGCAATAGAAGTAGCGTAATTGCTTGTGTCAATACCTAAAACAAACATAAATTAACCGCAATTACCGTGCAAATCTTTTGCAATATTGCCCAGCACACCGTTTATAAATTGGTAATCACTCTCACCTGCGTATGTTTTTGCTATTTCCACTGCTTCGTTTATAGCAATGCTGTCTATGTTTTCCTCGTTCATCATCATTTCTGCCACGCACACACGCAAAATTGCCGTGTTCACTTTCGGAAGCCTGTCAATGGTCCAATCTTTCAGGCGCGCTTTTATTGCGTCATCTATAACACTGCTGTTATCAATAAAAAAATTAAGTATGCTCTC
>CAYJHA010000037.1:0-2477 GCA_964369785.1 uncultured Bacteroides sp. | reverse complement strand
GCCCGCAATTACTATATTTACACGTGACACAGTTATGCCCGTCATGTTTTGCACAGCACTTTTTACATTTTCTTGTATTTTCAAGCTAAGTGGCTGAACTTTTTGCCCATACTCCACCATAACATTAAGCGTAATTTCAGCAACTTCGTCAAGCAAAAGTACATTTATAGCCTTTTTATCCGCACTGTTTTTCATTATTCCTTTGCCGCCTTGTGCGCGTGAAGAAATTTCTTTCACACCTTCAATTTCAAGCGCTGCAATTTTTGCAATTTTGCTTATTACCTCTGTTGAAATTTGCAAGCTACCGCCAATAGATGATTTTTCGCTCATAGTTTACTGCTCCAATCTCAATTTATATTCAGCCTTTGCCGTTATTTAATACATAATTATAAAAATATACTGTATATTATACCACTTTTTAAACGAATTAACAACTGTAAAATGCATAAAAAATTACTGCCTTTTTATGCGTTATAATCACTTTACACAGTGTTTACACTAAAAAACAAAATTATTATAATTTATTGCAACTTTATAATTAAGTATAAATTATTCATTTTTTCGACACATTTTGTAAGTATAATTATAGTATAATTTCAGCATAAAAATTACGAGGTACATTATGAAAAAAGCAATTGTTTTATTAATAGCTTTTATTTTTATTTTAACTGCGTGCGCACAAAGCAGCACAGAACCACCGTTTGACGAGGCAGAGCCGCAATCTTCACAAGTTCAGCACACACCAACTACTGAAGAGTTGCAAAGTTTAAGCGGCGCACCACAAGAAGCAAACGAGGACGGCGTACATGTAGATTTAACGCAAATGAACAGCACAATGGTTTATTCTCAGGTGTTTGACATGATAACGAACCCACAAAATTACGAGGGTAAAACAATAAGAATGGAGGGTTATTACTACACAGAACAGAACCCCACAACAGATGTAGTTTACCATTTAATTGTAATTTCTGATGCTTTAGGTTGTTGCCCTCAGGGTATTGAATTTATAACATCAGGCGATGCACAATACCCTGAAGTTGAGGCAGAATACCCCAATTCTACCGAAACAGTGCAGGTTACCGGCGTTTATGAAACGTATGAAGAAGATGGGCTTTTATATTTTAGGCTTGTTTCAGATGAAGTTGAAATTGTGTAATTACATTATTAAAAGGGCTGTCGCGTATCATAAACAAACTGTGAGCAGCACATATAAGTTGTATAAAAAATCGGTGTGTTCATCATGTGACACACCGATTTTTTGTTAATTTTAGTTATATAATAGAAATAAATATCTTAGCGGTCAGCCCCTTTTTCAGCTGCCAAATAAAATGCAAAGCAAAGCACCGGCTATTCACTTACCCTAAAAACCTTGCCCTTTGGCAAAAAAGGAAGGCTTGCGCCATACGGCAATAAAAACGCGTGTTCTCTGCCGTACAGCATTAAATTTTCTTCACAATAACCGTCTGTTATAATTAGCACAGGTGCGTTTTTCGGGAAGTCCTCTGCCCTTTTTAAAAGTTCAACAGCCGGTTGCAGCTGTGTTCCGCCACGTCCTTTCACCTTCACGCTACCTGCTATGTCTTCAGGTAACATGTAGCCCATGTCGTATGCGTCAGCGTCACAAAAAACAACACGCACTGCCGTTACTTCTTTGCTTACACTGTAACTTGCAATTGCGCCAAGGCACTTTGCAAGCAAATGCCTGTCCATTGAGCCTGAAGTGTCAAGCACAACGCCGAAAACTCTGCCGTCTCTTCCCTGCTCGCTGTACACATAGCTTGCACGCGGTATATTGGGTGTTGAGCTTTGGCGCCTGCTTACACGTGCATACGTGCGCTTTTTTTCAAGCGGCGCAAACATCTCATCAAACCACCTGGCAAGCTGTGCGTCCCATGGTATTGGCACATGGTTTAATGCTCTAATTTCTTCTATAAGCCCAGCCGGTAAATAGCCTCTATTATTATAGTTTTCATAAAAGCTAAGCCCCTCTTCAATTGCCCTGCGGTAAATTTCATCAAGCTCTGCACCATCTTTTCGTGTATACCATTTTTCATCGTTTGGCATTATATCGCCAAGACCTGTGCCGCGCAGTGTTACATAATATTTATTCGCTTTAATATCCAGCATTATATCATCGTAAACTGCCTCTGCGCTCATATCTTTGTATTTTTCGTCGTACAAAACGCCGTTTGGGCGCTCTCCCACTTGCATTTGTGTAAGCCACATGTTAATTACATAGTCACACGCAACGTTCCACAAAAATGCGTCACGCCACTGAGCCCTTGTGTTGTGGCTAAGTGCAGCATGTAAAAATTCGTGCGCCATAATGAATTTACACTCTTCAAAGCTTAGTTTAGCAAGTGGGTTTATGTAAATTTCCTTTAAATCACAAGAAATTGCAGCCGTCGTAACTTCCATGCGGTGGCATAATATTTGGTCTTCAATTATTTTAAAATTAGTTGCAATAGCGCCTAAAA
>CAYJHA010000036.1:8407-18120 GCA_964369785.1 uncultured Bacteroides sp. | reverse complement strand
ATATGAAGGGCAAAAATTTTGCTCTAGTTTTTGCAAAGTCTTTGTTTGTCAACAGCTCCTAGACGCCAACCCCTACATTTTAATCTTTTGGGTTGTACATTTTGACGAAACGCATTTTTAAAATATAGGTTTTTTAACAGTCTGGCCGCCCGCACATAACTTGAACACGTTCAAGTTATCTGCGGGCGGCTATAATAATTTTCGTTGACAATTTTAGTATCAGTGTGTTAAATTAAACACATATTACTAAAAATTATATGAATCGAGGAAACCCATGAAAGTTTTTATTGACAAGTTAAATATTAAAGGCGACAAAACAATTGAAACAAACAAACTGCCTTCATTTAGAGAGAAAATACAAAATAGAGAATTAGTTGATGCCGGCCTACTAAAAGAGGAATTAGTAAATTATGGTGTGCAAACAGGCGACAGGGTTTTGCCATACCTTATGCAAGACGTTTACACAAGAAACCGTGATGAAATAGAGCTTAAAACAGTTGTTCTGGAAAACGAAAATTTAAAGGCAACTTTTTTAACAGAATTTGGAATGCGCCTTTACTCACTTTATGATAAAACAAGGCAAAGAGAACTGTTATACGTAAACCCTGTTTTGCAAATTGCAAACCTTGCAATTCGCAAAGCATGGTTTTCGGGCGGCATTGAATGGAATATTGGCCAATTGGGGCACACTTTTACTACGTGCGAGCCTATGCATGTAGCCAAAGGCGTTGACGAAGATGGCAATGAATTTATTCGCACTTTTGAATTTGAACGCTGTAAACAACTTTTTTGGGCAATTGATTTCCATTTGCCAAAAGGCTCAAAGCAGCTTGCAGCATATGTGAAAATAATAAACCCAAAAAACGAAGATGTTCCAATGTATTGGTGGACAAATGCTGCATTAAACGAAAACAATGATGTTAGAATTTTTTCCGGCAACAACAATGTTATTTTCATAGATGAAACGTCGAACCAAGGAAATAACAAGGGCATGGCGCACGGTGTAATTCCCAATTTGAAAGCACTGCCAGGCAAAGATTCTTCATACCCTACAAATTACAATTATTCTTGCGAATATTTTTTCCAAAACAACAAAGACATTAAAGAAACATGGGAAGCCGCAGTTTATAACGATAACACATTGTATTATGAAAGATCTTCCAATCAGTTGCCATACCGTAAAATGTTTTGTTGGGGAACACATAAAGGCGGAAAACACTGGCAAGAATTTTTAACAGAAAAAGGCACAATGCCATACGTTGAGCTGCAAGCAGGGCTTGCGCCAACACAAGTACATAATATTGATATGCCTGCTAACACCGAATGGGACTTTGTTCAGCTTTTTGGTGGGTGTGATATTGATTATAACAGCGTAACCGGCGAGTGGAACAGCGCGAAAGATATTGTTTACAAAAAAGTAGATGAGTGCATAAGTGCAGAGCAAACCGAGCTTGCACTGGAAAAATACAGGGCGCTGTTTTTAAACGCCAATGTTGCCGTTATAAGCAACGGCAATGGTTTTGGCGCAGTTGAAGCAATGATGTGCAACGGCAAAATACCGGCCGGCTTTAATTTCGCAAAAGACACCATAACAAATGCAGAAAAACCATGGGCAACATTAATAGAAACACAAAAAATGAACGATGCCGATATAACTGAGCTTCCGCTTTCATATATGGTAGATTTGCGTTATGAAAGCTTGCTTTTAAAAGCAGCAAAACAAGGAAGCTTTACAGCATACAACCATTTAGGCATTATGTATTATGAACACGGCTTAACAAAAAAGGCAGAAAATGCATTTGAGGCATCAAATGAAATTGCGCAAAATCCGCTGGCTTATCGCAATTTATATGTTATAAAAGCAGATAATAACGAAGCTGACGCAATTGATTTTTACAAAAAAGCAATTGAACTTTTGGGCAACAAATTAACACGTGAATATGCCGAGGAATACATAGCGGCCCTTTGTAATTCTAACTTACACAAACAGGCAAAACTGTTTTTTGACAGTTTACCGCAAGAAATTGCACAAGGTGATAGAGTGCAAATAAACATGTTGGAAGTTGCGGCAAAACTGGAAGATTTAGCGTTTATGCAGCAAGCTTTTAAACGTGAATTTGCTGTTGTGCGTGAGGGCGAGCGAAGTATTTCAGATTACTATTTTATGTACCAAGCAATTTGTGAGGCTAAAGAGAAGAATATTCCGCTTACAAAAGAGCTAATTGCTAAATTTAAAAAAGAAAACAACCTGCCCTACGAATTAGATTTTAGGCTATCGGTTGTTTAGTTAATTTTAAACAATTGGGTTTTTCTTATTTTTTCTATATTCAGATGGCGAATAGCAAGTTTGCTTTTTAAATAGCTTTGAAAAATAGCAAAATTGAGTGTAGCCACATAACTCTGCAATTTCTGAAATGGGAATTGCAGA
Organism: uncultured Bacteroides sp.; assembly: GCA_964369785.1. Classification (GTDB taxonomy): domain Bacteria; phylum Bacillota; class Clostridia; order Oscillospirales; family Ruminococcaceae; genus Ruthenibacterium. The sequence goes on along the minus strand of CAYJHA010000036.1, from coordinate 15,692 downwards.
GTTTACAAGCAAATCTTTTGCATGGTTTATGCGCAATTGTGTTAGGTAGCTTGTGAATGTAATGCCAAGTTCACGTTGAAACATTTGGCTAAGGTAACTTGGGCTAACTGAAAACATTATACAAAGCGAATTAAAATTAAGCGAGTCTTTAAAATTTTGATGCAAATACTCAATTACTTTTTGCATGGTTTCGCTTTGAAGCTTTGTTAAATCAACATTATGTGTCCGCAACAATTTTTGGTTTAAAACTTTGGCAAGCATGGTCATTATTTCATCAATATTGTGAAATTGGCACGTTATATCAGTTAATTTTATTATATCATCAACAAAATAACAATCGCTTTTTAAAAATATAGTAGCCATAACTATATTATATATTTTAATAACTTCAAAAATATTTCGCTTTTCTGTTTGGTAAAGCTGCTTGTAGTTAGCTATGTGTTGCAAAAGCTCGCCAATGTTTTGCCCGCTATAATCTTTTTCAAGCATAGAGGCAAAATCACTGGGCGAGTTATCGCTTTTTTCACAAAGCAACTCGCCGTTGTTTGGCTTTAGCAAAAATTTACCATGCACACAATTAAGTAAATTTTTTATGTTTTCCATAAAACTATCTTCACCTTGAAGACAGCAATATTTAAAGCCACCGATTTTATTTTCGTTTAATAGCTTTTCTATTTTCTTAGCGAAGCCAATTGTTGTTATATAATTTGCATTATCAAAAAAATAAAGAAAATTTTTGCTGTCGTATTGCACCTTTGTAAAGCCCACAAAGCCTGTTAATTCTTCTGATATATCGCCTATTGATGCCGCAACTGCACATGGTGCATTTGGCACGCTTATTTTTTGGTATAGCTTTTCCGCACTTTCTTTTTGGTTAAAATCAAGCATATCACCAATAAAATATTGCAATAATGTTCGTTGGTTTTCCAGTGCTTCTTTTACACGTTCCAAACATTCACTTAATTCATCATCATCAACAGGCTTTAAGCAATAGCCTGCCGCACCCAGTGAAAGTGCTTTTTTAACATAAGAAAATTCTTCATAGCCGCTAATAAAAACAAACTGAGTAAACGGTGATTCTTTTATTGCACGCTGCATAAGTTGCAAGCCATCAATACGTGGCATTCTTATATCACTAATTACAAGGTCGGGTTTCAAATTTGCAATTTCATCTAAAGCTTCTTGGCTGTTTTGAAAAGTGGAAAGTACTTCAAAGCCCTCTTTTTCCCATTCAAAGCCACGTAAAAGCCGCTGTAAAAGCAGTGGTTCATCATCTACTAAAAAAACTGAAAAAGCCATCGATATACCTCCTTTTATGTTAATGCTTCAAAATCTTTTATAGCCGGAATTAATATTCTCACCGTTGTGCCGCTTTCATCAGATGAAATAGTTATTCCATAGTACTCACCATAAATTAACTTAATGCGGTTGTGCACGTTGTATAAGCCTATGCTGTCGGTTACTTTTTGGCTAACAGGCACGCTATTTTTCAAGCTACTTTGAATTTCCTTCAACCGCTCGCTTTCTATCATAACGCCGCTGTTTATTACAAGTATTTCAAGCTCGCCCATTTTGGTTATTGTAGTTTCAAGGCGCAATATTGCGCTTGTTTCGCTAGCCTCAATGCCATGCAAAAAAGCGTTTTCAATTAAAGGTTGTAATATCATTTTCGGAACTATACAGTCAAGCGATTGCGGTAAAAACTCATACTCAACCAAAAACCTATCATTAAAACGCATTTTTTGTATAGAAATATAATGTTTAACCATTTCTATCTCTGTTTTTAACTGCGCAGAATTGCCACCTTTTACACTATACCTAAACACAGCGCTAAGCGATTTTGTTATTTTTATCATTTCAGAAGAGCCTTCCATAACAGATAAACCTGTTATGCTATCAAGGGTATTATAAAGGAAATGCGGGTTAATTTGTGTGCGCAAATATTGTAATTCCGCATTGCTTTGCAACAATTTCGTTTCGTATAAATTGGCTGTTGCTTGGTTAAGCTGTTCTGTTAAGTTGTGAATATTCGAGAGCATTCGGTTAAATTCGGTTGATATTAAAACAACTTCTGAATAACCGTCTAAAGTAATTGTGCTGTTTAATTTATTTAAATCGCCTTTTCTAAGCTCTTTAATAAAAACGGTAAATTTTCTAAGGGGCGACACTAAATTATTCACGAGCATATTAAAGCTTAAAAATGCAACAGCAACAACAACAGCAAGCACCAGTGCTATTAAAATGAAATTAAAATATAAAAGCTGAAAAGGCTGGTATACTGCCGATTGATGCGCAAGGTAAAACCCTGTTTGCTCAATAAAAATTGGGTCGAATGTAGCAAACTCGTCTTTTGTTGGCAAACTTTGTTCACTATTGCTCCAAAACGGTGTGCCATTTTTATCTGCCAAAAAAAGTTGTGTGCTAATTTCTGCATATGCGTCGGAATTGCTGTATGCAAAAGCTTCGGGGCGAACAACAAAATGAATATTACCCAAAGTTTGCTCGTTGTATAAATCGGGGTTTATGTTTGCGACAGTTGAATTGATTACAAAATAAAGCTGGTTGTTATCTTGGTCTAATATTTCACTTACCGTTATATCAGAATTTTTATTTGGCTCCGGCAAATCGTAATACGAAGTTTGCGCCATTAGCATATCTGAGTTATTGTCTTCTATAATAATATTAAGTATGTTTGCGTTTAGCTCCATTGCTGTTAAAAGCGTGTTTGTAACACTGTTGTAGCTATCAATTTCATTGCCGTCACTATCACCGCGCAAAAATTGTTGAATATTATCTTGAAATGAAATGTAATAAATTATATTTTTTAGCGAGTCATAGTTGCTCAACACCTCGTTTGACAGCTGGTTCACAGTGTCATCTGTATAGTTGCTGTTAACGTCGACAAACACATTTGTGGTGGTAAAAATAAAAACTACAAAAAGCGCAACTATCATTGAAATTATTATCATGTTCCAAATAAAAAATTGGCGAGATATGCTGTTCGTTTTATTCTTTTTCATTGAAATCCTTACAATTTTTAAATTTTTGTTGATATTTTCATTGTAGCGTATTAAAATTATTCTAGCATATAAAAAACAATATTACAATGTTTTTGATAATAACAAAGCCAAGGAGTAACTACATGAAATTAAAACTATGGGTGGCAATTATAGCCGTTATTCTGATAAGTGTTGTTTTAGTTAGCACAGCTGTTTATTTTAACGTTTTTTCACAGCCGGAAATACAAGCCGAAGCAACACAAAATATTACGCTTACAATTTCATCAATGGGCACCGGTACAGCGTATGAAGATGATTTCATGCAGTTTATTGAAGATAAATTTAATGTTGACATAACAATAGTAGACCCTAACGCAGCCGCGTGGCGGGACTCTTTACAAAAACAGCGCACAATTGGCAATTTACCTGAAGTGTTTTTAAGCGATATGTTCGGCTATGGCATATATGATGAATGGGTAAACAGTGGCGATATTATGGCAATTGACCCCGATGAAACAACATACCCCTACCTTTATGAATATATGAACGACGGCTACGTTAGGCAGTTTGCCAACGAAAACGGCGAAATTTTCGGCATACCACGCATTGGCTTTTCAGACGAAAACAACTACCAACCTGCACGGTGCATCATAATTCGTGAAGACATTATGGAAGATATGGGCTTTACTATGCCACAAAGCTCTGAAGAATTTGAGGCACTGTTATACGAGTTTGTACATGTGTACTACCCTGAGAAAACAGGCGAAAAAGGCATTGGGTTACTTGTTGAAAACTTAAATAAAATGGAGGCTATTTTCCTTGGAGACTATCCCGAACTTTCAAACCTTGAACGAGGCTGGGTTGAGCAAGACGGGCAAATAATTCCTGTTTATGCCTCGGAAAATATGGGCGCAGGCTTAGATTATGCACAGCACCTTTACCGTGAGCAATTGTTAGACGAGCTGTTTTATCAAAGGCCTGTTTCAGATGTGTATAAGCTTTTTATTGAGGGCAAAAGCATAGCAGTTGCAATACCAATAGAGCTTGTAATTGAAAACTGGCTAAAAATGGGCGGAAGTGGCAGTATTTCCGATAAAGTTGAAGTTATGCGCCCTTGGCCTTCTGCCGATGGCGAAATATACCGTTTTACAACAACGTCGCATTGGTCTGAAGTGTATATAAACAATGATATTAATACAGAAACTAAAGATAAAATTATGCAGATATTGGACTATACTATTTCGCCACAATTTATTGAAGATATTCAAAGCTTTTCAGGCAACGACAACCCCTCTATACATTTTTTTGGGAACTTGCTTGTTTACGGCACTAATTTTACCGTTGAAAACCACAACCTTTACCCTGAACTTTACGACGAAGCGCTTTTACAAGAACTGGCACGAGAGCTAGAGTGGTATAACACGAATGCTAAAGTTATTCCATATTACATGAGCGCAAATTATATTGATTACAACGGCAAAGATAATTTACCAAGCAACCAAAAAATTCACGATTTATTTTCAAAGGCAATACTTAGCGAGCAAACAGCCTCGCAAGTTTGGCAAGAGCAATTGCAAGAGCTATACGCAGAGCATAATTTGCAATTGGCAATAGATAACGTAACAGAAAAATTAGGGTAATTTTAACTGTATTTAGTTAAATTTGCACTTTTACACACAAAAACTAAAACTGCAAAAAACAACATAAAATCATACCTATATCATATAGAATAGAACATTTACCGGCCTACATATGTGCGATATAATCAGTTTATGAAATCTTCAAACGAAGAAAATGGAGGAAAAATCGCAATATAAAGTGTAGAAAGGAATTATTCGCTATGAAAAAGTTATCGAAAATTTTGCTGGCAAGTTTGCTGGCTATCGCACTACTATTAACCGCATGTGCACAACCTGTGGAGGAAGCACCTGCCCCTGAAACTACACCTGAAACAGATGCAACAACTGAAACAACACAAACAGAGGCACTTTCAGGAGATTTAGTTTACTGGAGCAACTGGAACCCAACTGAAAACCAAGGTTTAGTTCTTGCAGAGGCAATTGAAGAATTTACAACAATGTACCCTGATGTAAACATTGAAGTTGTTTGGAACGGCCGTGAAAACAGAACACTTCTATTACCGGCGCTTGAATCGGGCCAACAAGTTGATATGTTTGAGCAAGCAGTAGACATGGTTATGGGCCAACTTGGCGATTATTTGCTGGATTTAACACCATACTACTCTGAAGTTTACCCAACAACAAACGGTATGCCTTATATTGATACAATAGCACAAGCACCACTTAATGTTATTAAAGACGCAAAACCGGACGGCATTTATGCTGTGCCATATCAACCGTCAGGCTTCTTCATGCTTTATAACAAAGACCATTTTGAAGAGGCAGGAATTGAAGCTGTTCCAACAACATGGGGCGAATTTATGGACGCTTGCGAAAAATTAAAAGCTGCCGGCTTTATCCCGCTAACAAGTGATGATGCATACATAACACAGCTTGCAGGCGCACATATGCTACAATATCAAGATATAGATTGGCTAACACAAGCTGCCACAAATGAAGACCCTACTATGTTCCAAGACGCAGCTTTTGAAAGTGCTTTGAGCGATTTTGCACAAATGTATGAAAACGGCTATTTTTCACCTAATTTGGCAACAAACAAATATCCTGCAGGCCAACAAGAAATAGCTATGGGTTCAGTATCAATGTATTATAACGGTACATGGTTGCCAAATGAAATTTTGGCAAGCACAGGGCCTGATTTCAACTGGGGTGCGTTTACATACCCTGAAATTAACTCAGACATCACAAACAGCACATATATCCAATCTAACAGCCAAGCTTTTGGCATTAACAAAAACACAGAATCCCCTGAGGCTGCCTTTGCTTTCGCAGCATTTATAACAGGCGGAAAATGGGACGCTGAATTGTCAACTCGCACAGTTGGTATTCCAATGTCGGTTGACGCAGAATACCCTGTACAACTTGCAGATACAGAGCCTTACTTCGCAGCAATGGAAGTTAGAATTCCAAGCCATTTCGGCTTATTCTCAGACGCTGAAACAACACCGGTTATAAAAGAAGCATTTTTAAGCGTAATGACAGGTTCCGCAACACCTGAAGAGGCAATGCAAAATTTGCCTAAATAACAGTTAACATCAATTACAACCCGAGATGGTAAAGCTCAGGCTAAGCCGTGCTCGGGTTGTAGCTTTAAGGCACAAGGCCAAACATCAAAATGCCTTAACATAAAGTGCGGTAGTAAGCTTTTTTTAGCGTCAATACTATTTTTAGAATAATTTTTATAAAGCTTAAACAGTAATTATATTTCTTTTTGTAACACGCACTTTACAAAAACTAATGCACCGCTTTTAGAAAGGAATGGACATTGTTATGTTGAAAAAAGATGAAAAAAAGGCACTGCTTGTTTTTTTAGCACCGGCAGTGATATTATATTCATTAATATATATTTACCCAACTATTAGAACCACTTTAATGAGCTTTTTTGAGGTTAGCTCGCTTACAACGCCTATAAAAGATTGGGTTTTTGTTGGCTTTGAAAATTACATAAATATTTTTAGCGATACACTTTTTTTGCAATCAGTTATTAACCTTGTTAAAATTTGGGTTTTTGGTGGTATTATTGTTTTAATTTCAGCTTTAATATTTGCAATAATTTTAACATCCGGCATTAAAGGCTCTAAATTTTTTCGCGCTGTAATATATTTGCCAAATATGATAACAGCTGTTGCCCTTGGTACAATGTGGACACAGTATATTTACAATAACCAATATGGGCTTTTTTACACTGTTTTCAACGCATTAGGCTTGGAAACTTTAGCGAATTTCCCATGGACAGCGCTTGAAAATATGTTTATTGCTATGCTTATTGCGTATAGTTACAGTGCTATTGGCTATTTTATGCTAACTTTTATAGCGGGAATTGAGCGAATTCCTAAAGATTACTACGAAGCCGCAAGCATTGAAGGCGCAAATGTATTAGTTTGTTTCCGCTTTATTACCCTGCCTCTTTTGGTTGGTGTTATGAAAACAGTGTTTGTTTTGTGGACAGTTCGAACACTTGGCTTTTTCATTTGGTCGCAAGTTTTTTCTCCGCTAACGGCAGATTTACAAACTGTTACACCAATGGTTTATATGTACCGCACTGTGTTTGGCTCTGAACTTGTAGTGGAAACCAACACAAGCGGCGGCGCAGTAGTTGGCGTTTTTCTGGTAGTTGTAACAGTTATAATGTTTGGTGTATCTAAC
>CAYJHA010000036.1:0-8307 GCA_964369785.1 uncultured Bacteroides sp. | reverse complement strand
AGTAGTTGGCGTTTTTCTGGTAGTTGTAACAGTTATAATGTTTGGTGTATCTAACATACTGTTCCGTGATAAAGTAGAAGAAATATAACAAACAACACTGCAATATGCCATATAGTGTCGACAGTAGTTGAAACTATCTAAAAGAAAGGGTTTTAAAAAATGAAAAATATAAATAAAGGTGCTATAATAAAACAATTAAAACTTGCGCCGGGATATATTTTGGTAGTTGGTTATTTTTTGTTTACAGTTATAGCAGTTGGCTGGATAATTTTAGCGTCGCTTTCAACAACACCTGAAATTTTCAGAGGTGAAATGCTATCGTTTTCTACCGGGCTTCACTTTGAAAATTATTTAAATGCACTGTTTAAACACAATGTTGCAATATACTTTTTAAATTCAATGGTTTACACTTTTGCTTCTTCATTTATTATTATTGTAATTGCGGCGCCTGCCTCTTATGCGCTTGCCAAATATTCATTTTTAGGCAGTAAATTTATACAGTCTATGTTTGTAGCAGGGCTGGGTATTCCCATTGTTATGCTTGTAATGCCGCTTTTTGGGCTTATTGCAAATGCTAATTTAACTAATAACAGGGCTGTGCTTATTGTGCTGTTTTTGGGCATAATTTTACCGTTTACTACATATTACCTATTAACTTTTTTTCAAAAAATATCGCGAGATTTTGCAGAAGCTGCAAGCATTGACGGCTGTGGCCCTATAAAAACTTTTTGGCTTGTAATGTTGCCACTTGCACAGCCCGGAATAATAACAGTAACAATTTTCAACTTTATAACTATATGGAATGAATATTTTATATCGCTTATTTTTGCAAACGACCCAAAGCTTAGGCCTGTGGCTGTTGGGCTTTTTACAATGATAAACTCAATGAAATACGTTGGAGATTGGGCAGGGCTTTTTGCGGCGGTAACAATTGTGTTTTTGCCAACGTTTATACTTTATATTTTCCTATCTGAGAAAATAATTGCCGGGGTTACAGCCGGCGGTTTAAAAGGCTAAAGTAAAAGAAAAGGAACGCTATAACATGAAAAAGAACATACTTTGGATTATGACAGACCAGCATAAAGCAACAGCGCTTAGCTGCCTTGGCAAAATTAAGAACATGACGCCGAACATAGATGCACTTGCAAATGATGGCGTTTTGTTCACAGATGCATATACGCCGTCACCTGTTTGCGGGCCGGCAAGGGCTAGTGTTAAATCCGGCCTTTTTCCGGCAGAAACAGGCGCTGTTTTAAACTGGGTTGACTTTAAGCCTAATTTAAAATTTTTGCCTGAAATTCTGCGAGAAAACGGGTACGAAACAGGGCTTGTTGGTAAACTGCATTTTTTCCCACCGGACAAAGACTACGGCTTTGATTATTGCCAATTAAGTGATGCACCTTATTCAGTTTATGCTGATGATGACAAATACTCAAAATATATTGATTGGTTGCGAAAAGAGTATTATAACTCAAAAGGCATAGACCCGGTTGAGCTTTTTGATATAGATGAAGCCGCATACGATGACGATTTGAAAAAATTCACAATGGGCTCATGCTTTCGCACAACCGAGCAACATGAAACTGCGTGGACGACAGAGCGCTCTATTGAATTTTTAAAAGGGCGCAATAAAGAAAAGCCGTTTTTCTTGTACACATCTTACTTTGGGCCACACCAGCCATACGGCCCACCTGAGGAATATTACTCATGGATAAGCCCTGATGAAATAGAGCTTGATGAATCTTATTACACCGATTTCAAGAAAAACGCACCTGTTTTTGAGCTGGACACAAGAAAGCACTATAACCATTACAATTCCAGCCTTTCAGAGCAAGATGTTAAAGAATTAATTGCCGCATATTATGGGCAATTAAAAATGATAGACGACTATATCGGCAAGTTAATAACTCACCTAAAAGAAGAAGGCTTATATGAAAACACCATAATTGTTTTTACCTCTGACCACGGCGACCACCTTGGCGAGCACGGACTGTTTTTTAAAGGGCAAATGTACGATTCGTGTGCAAAAGTGCCACTTATTATAAAAGATAGCTGCGGCAAGCGCAAAGGCGAGCGTGATTCCTCGGTTGTAAATACACTTCACCTTTTTGCAACTTTGCTGGATTATGCGCAGTGCGATAGCTCAATTAATCGCCATCATTCAATTTCAATGAAACCTTTAATGGAAAGCGCAAATTGCGAATGGGACAACAGCACATATTCTGTAATTGGTGCAAACAAAAACAGTTTGCTTTGCATGTTGCGCCAAGATGACTTAAAGCTAATACGCCTTGCAACAGGCGAAAACGAAGCCGTATATGAAATGTACAACCCAAAGGAAGACCCTAAAGAAATTAATGATATTTGGCCAAACGTAAAATTTGAACAGGTGCCACAGGCAATGAAAACGAAACTTGATAATTGGTTTAAAGAACAGTATAGCAAAATGAGTTAGTTATATTTTAAACAAAAATGTTTAGGCGTTAAATTGTAACCAGGGCGCAAATTAAAAGCTGCATTTCACTTTTGTGAAATGCAGCTTTTTTCACGTGCGGCCACAAATTAGGCGGCTAACCACTTGTGGAGGCACTGGCTTTTTTGCAGTTTAACCTCAACTTTTTTGCTTGCTAAAAACATACGCGGCTATGGCCACTGTCATTGGCACTGCCGCTAAAATACCTATGCTGCCTACTATTGCCTGTGATATTTCAACTATAATTAGCTCTAGGTTTAGCAAGTATAACAAGCTTTGGTTATACGCAACAAACAATAAAACCATTGCCATAGAACTTCCAATATAAGCTAATATCAAGGTATTTGTCATAGTTCCCACTGTGTCTTTTCCAATATTCATGCCCGATTTAAATAGTTTCGTAAATTTTTTATCTGCTGTGTGCATGTGGCCTGAAATTTCTTTAACCGATGAAGCCAGCGTAACTGCAATGTCCATTATTGCACCTAAAGAGCCTATAACAACGCCTGCCCAAACTAAAGCTTTTAAGTCCAGTGGGTTTTCAGGGTTTAAATACGTTAAATATATATACTCCTGGTCTACAAGGCCTGAAACTTTTAAAATGCTGTTTGCAAAAAGCGCAAGCCCTGCTGATATAAAAACACCGCACACATTCCCAAGAATAGCGCAAAATGTTTTTTTGCTGTATCCATTTAATATAACAATGCTACTTATTATAATATAAAGCACAACAGCTAACGTTAAAAGGTATATATTAATGCCCTTTAACACGCCCGGTATAAAAACAGCAAAAATGGCACTGCACGTTAAAATTAACGATATTATTGTGCTTATACCTTTTAGGCGCCCAATAATAACAATTAACAGTAAAAACGCAACCACTAGCAAAAATGCATAGTCAACCCTATAAAACCCGGCAAAATACCAACCATTATCGGCCGGCATACTATCTGTGAAAACTAACAAAATCGTATCTCCGACAGAAACCTCAAGTTCATTTTCATTTATCATCATCTGCCTGGCTTGTACAATTTCGCCCTCTTTGTCTTGCTCTATTAGCTGTGCTGTAAAAGTTACACCCGTTTTTTTAGATAGTGATACTGTGTCTTGGCTTTGCAACAGCGGTGTTTCGTACAAGTTATCGCCTATTGAAAGCACAACAGCCTTTACATATTCATCTTTAGTTACATCTGTGGCTACATCACTTTTTGTATAGTTATAACCTATAAAAATCAGCGCAGCGGATATTATCACTGTTAAAATATATAATACTATATTTTTTGTTTTCATGTTTTCTCCTTTTTATATTATAACTATAAAAACAATATACGCTTTATATTATTTTTACTTATACATAATACCATAAATAACAGCAAAATCATAATTTAAGCCTGCTGAATAATTCGTCATTCGGTGTAAACGCATTAAAGCAAGGCAACGCCCCGCTATAAATGGTATCATTATTATGCGCAATATTTTTTATTGTACACCTTTTTTCACAAGAGCAAAAGCCACTGTTTCACAGTTATTGAATTTACTTAAAACACATGCTATAATTGTTTGTAGAAACTTATTCCATTTACAGCAAATTTATGCTATTTATAATTAAAATTGGTGCCAAGGCCCAAAGGATGGATTAAATATGCAACTTTTAAAAACACTTTACGGTAGCAAAGAGAGTTTTTCAGAATATCTTAAAGAAAACACATTTGCTGATGATTATAATTGGCTTGTTAGAATTCACGCTTCTACGCCTGACAAAAAGCTGTGCGAAGACATAGCTAAATCAATTAAAAAAGCGCTTCCAAACGCAACCGTTACAGGGTGCACAGTTAGCGGTGTAATTTACGATGCACAAATATATGATAATGAAACTTTAATAATGTTTACAGGCTTTGAAAAAGCTAATGTTAAAAGCGATTTTTTCTCAATAGACGGCATGACAGATAGTGATATTGCCGCCCACATAGAAAAAAGTGCAGAGAGCCTGTCGCCTGCACTTGCAATTATACATGTAGGTGCAATAGGCCCGCATATGGAGAGTGTTGTAAGGCGAATTTCCATAAGCCTGCCCAATATACAGTTTGTTGGCGGCATAGCTGCCTGCCAAGATGCTGAGGGGAATATAAACTCTGTTGTATTTGATGAAAACGGTGTTTACGAAAACACAATTTCACTAAGCTTCATTAGTGGCGATTTTGTGCTTGCATACACAAACCCAATTGTTGGCCATGCACCTATAAGTGATGTGCACACAATTACTTCGATGACAGATGACTATATAAATGAAATAGACGATATACCGTCTGTTAAATGGATAAACGAGCAGCTGGGCATTGCACAATTGCAGGAAAACACAGACTATGAAACAACAGTTTCAACAGACATTCTTTTGCGCTTCCCTTTTGTTATAGAAGGCTGTGACGGTTCAAGCAGATTTGTTCAGTATGATGCAAAAACAAATAAATTGCGCCAGTATTTCTCCCAAATTGGTGAGAACACTAAATTCAGAATAGGATATGTTAGCCCAATAAAAAGCGTGGAAGAATGGCAAAACCTTTGCTGTGATTTGCAAGATACTCCCGCTGAAACTATGTTTTGTTACAGCTGCCTTTTCAGAAAACTATTTTTAAACAACTTGTCTAAGTGGGAAATGCTTCCCTTTAGTAATTCAAACGTTTGTGGCGCGTTTATGTTCGGAGAAATATGCACAAAAAACAACCGCACATATTATTACAATGGCACGTGTGCTACATTTACAATGGCAGAAAAAGCAGTTTACATAAAGCCTGATTTTAACGCATACGAGCGAATAGACGAGCTAGATGATACAAACGATGAAATGCTTAAAATTTTGGAAAACATTACAAAGTTCTCCAAAAACAGCGAGGGCTTTGATTTATTTAAAAACGCAATTGAAAATGAAAACTACACAAAAGGAAATATACAAGCATACACCGAAACAGTTGGGCGTTTTTTAACTTTAAGGGCGCAAGGAAATAACTTAAAAGTATGCATAGTAAGGGTTAATTTCCACGAATTGCAGGCCAACAATAACAACAGTAATGTTATAGCAAATTTGATGTCAGAAATGAAAGAATTTGCCGACAACAATAACAGCCAAACAAATTTGGCATTTTTCCGCTTTAGCCTTAATTCCTTCTTTTTCACAGTAGACAACGCAGTTAACGACATGTTATTTATTAAAGCAGTAAAAGATTTGTTCGCTAACTTTTCACAAAATAACGTTAATTATAGCAATATTAATTTTGCAGTATCTTTTAAAGGCAAACATCCGGGTGAACTTCTTGATTACATTAGCAAGTTCTCAAATGATACCTCGCCGAAACTTCTCAACTGCGATGAATTTTCACAGGCGAGTGATGATTTGCAAAAAGAGTTTAAAACTGTTGAAATTATCAAACATGCCCTGAAAAATGATTTAGTCACACCTTATTTCCAAGGTATTTATGATAACAACAAAAACAACTTTTTTGCCTATGAGGCGCTCATGCGGCTTCAAACGACGGACGGAAAAGTGCTTTCACCCGCGGAGTTTTTGGAAGTATCAAAAAAGCACGACTTGTACCTTGATTTAAGCCGAAATATGGTTTTTAAAATTCTAGACATGTTTGCAGAGCGCACAGAAACCATTTCTATAAATATCTCATCGATTGATATTAACTCTGCCGAGCTCACACAAGAGGTTTTCAACCGCTTAGACAAAATGAAAAATCCCGGGCACTTTATTTTCGAGCTGGTAGAAACAGAGAAATTTGCAAGCCAGGAAAATTTACGGCTATTTATTCGCAAGCTACGGAAATACGGCGTAAAAATTGCAATTGATGATTTCGGCTCCGGCTATTCAAACTTTATTGAGATAGGTAACCTTGAAATTGACTACATTAAAATTAACGGTTCGTTAATGGAACTTTTAGACACTGATGTTAGTTATAACCAAATACTTGAAAGTATATTTTTCCTTAGCAAAAAAATGCAAGTAGATTTAATTGCGGAAGCAGTTGAAACTTCTGCCGTACAAAAAAAGCTTATAAACTACGGTATAAGATACTCTCAAGGTTTTCTGTTCTCAAGGCCTATGACTATTGAGCAGCTTAATATTGTTTCACAGCAAAATGTTGCGCTTGAGAGCGAACAAGAGGAAGTTGTTTCATCAGAGCAACTTTATCTAAATAAGCATATTAGACACAAGAAAAAACGCCTACCTATTATTGGCGGCGTTTTGGTGGCGGTGTTAATTTTAATTGCTACTTTACTGTTCTCGCTGGTAAATGTAGAGATTGTTGAAGAATCCGGTGATACATTTTTAGTAGAGCTTGCAACTAGCATGACCGATAAAATTTCGGCTATAATAAAGGACTCTTCTAATACATTACTTATCGCCTCAACTTCTATTTCGTCTCACTACCCAAATACGGAAGCTATGTTAGATGTTTTGGGCGATATATCAAGCACAAAATCATTCGATGATATTTATATATCGGTAGATGGGCAAAGTTTAATAAACGCCGATGGCGAAACTTTATTTTCCGGTATTGAGCTAAAATTAAATGACGCCTCTGCAAATGAAGTGGAAATTTTTAAAGCTGACATTGATTTGAATTCAAATAGAGAGTTCTTTGCAATGGGCGCACCTATAAACGTGAACGGTGAACAAATAGGAGAAATTTTTGGTATTTTTTATCTTGATGATTTTTCATCTGTTCTAGATTTGAAGAGTTTTGGCGGTGAAGCTTTTTATCACCTATGCCAAATAGACGGAACGCCGCTTATACTTAGCGGAAGCAGTGATAACGCATTTGCAGGCGGAGATATGTACACGTTTATATCAACGCTGGACATGACAAACGGGCACACACCCGAATCGTTAAAAACAGACATGGAAAGCGGCAGAACTTCTTTGCTGAAATATAATTTAAGCGGCAGAGAAAGAACGGCAGTTATGGCAACAGTTCCGGGCACAGATTGGTGTGTTGTAAGCGTATTGCTCAACGATGTAACAATGGCTATATCGCAAGATATTTATAACGTTACCCTCATATTTACTGCTGTTATTATATTAATATTCGGCGCATATCTTACACTTATAATTGTTGAAAGCAAGAAAACAGAAAACATACTTAAAAAGGCATATGAAACAAGCCAATTTTTCGCAAACAGCTTGCAGGTTACAGTTGAGACAGACCACCTGACAAAAACATACAGCCGTGCTGCCGTGCAAGAAAAAATTTCAGAGGCAATTAGAAAAGAAAAGCAACAAGAAAAAAACACTATACACACGCTGTTAATTTTAGATATTGATAATTTCAAACTTATTAACGACACATACGGCCATAAAATGGGCGATGAATATTTAGTAGAGTTTGTAAGCGCAACAAAAAGCAGCCTTAAAGCAGGTGATATTTTAGGGCGGTTAGGCGGAGATGAATTTATAGTTTTAATAAAAGATGTTAAAGAAAAAGAAACTGCCACAAAAATTATTAAGCGAATTCTCACTAATGCACAATCAATATCCATAGACGGTGTAGATTTATCTAAAGTAGGTGTAAGCATTGGCGCTGTTATGATTACCGATAAAACAGCCGATTATGCCGAGCTAAATAACATGGCAGACAAAGCACTATACAGTGCGAAAAACGCCGGAAAAAACACATATGAATTTTACGAAAATATTGCGTTGCTGCAACACGAAAATTTAGAAGATTAACAATTTAACAACTAAGAGAAAATGCTAGCCACTCCGTTTAGTATTCGAACCCGAATACTGAACGGAGTGGCTAGGCAATACTGTGTGTTGCCTAGCATTCAGCGTA
>CAYJHA010000035.1:16543-18322 GCA_964369785.1 uncultured Bacteroides sp. | reverse complement strand
TTTTTACATGGAAATAAAGACAGGCATATTAGCCTTAAACTATTTTAAAAATTTATTTACAGGAAAAACGCAAAATATTTTGCCGTTTCCTGTGCGTGCGCAAAAGCCGTTTGTAGGCAAAACTATTGGTGAAAAATTGCCAAGGTGTAAGCCTGAAAATGTCGGTATATCATCAAGAGATGTTGCTGATTTTATTAGCGAGCTATCAAAAATAAAGCCTGCATGTGTGCACACAGCACTTGCGATGAAAGACGGCAACATATTTTGCGAGGCAAGCTTTGCACCATACGGCACAAATTATTGGCACGTAACACACAGCCTTTGCAAAACATTTACAGGCCTAGCCATAGGTATGCTTGTGGACGAAGGGCGCCTTGACACACAAGATGCGATAAGCAAATATTTCCCCGAAAAATGCACTTTTTTAACGCCTAGGCGAACAAAAAACATAACTGTTGAGAATTTGCTTACAATGAAAAGCGGTGCAAATTTTGGCGAAATGGGCGCAAGCACCGAAAAGGACTGGGTGGGCTCGTTCTTCTCGTATGACTGCGCGTTTGAGCCCGGAACAAAGTTCCACTACAACAGCATGAACAGCTACATGTTAAGCGCCATTGTTACGAAAATTACAGGCATAACTTTGCACGATTTTTTGAACGAAAGGCTGTTTGAGCCACTTGGCTTTGGCAGTACTATGTGGGAAAGTTGCCCCTCAGGCATAACTAAAGGCGGCTGGGGCATGTATATTTTTGCGGAAGATGCGCTTAAAATTGCACTGCTTTTTTTAAATGGTGGTGTTTACAGCAATGCCGCGAAAAATGGCGCTAAAACGCAAATTTTAAGCGAAGAATGGCTGGCAAAAAGCACGCAGGTTGACCATGACATAGGCGCATTGTGCGGCTATGGCTACCAACTTTGGGGCTATGAAAAAAGCGATTATATTATGTTTAACGGTGTATTTGGGCAAAATGTTATAATATCCAAACAGCTTAACACTGCTTTAATGCTAAACGCAGGAAGCACCGACATTTTTGCAATGGGCGATGAATTTTTTGTTGCAGATAAGTTTTTGAATAAAATAAAAAATAGCGAAATAAACAAAGGAATAGCCGCTTTTTTAGACAATAAGGCACTTGAGTATGTGCTTCAAAACTTGCGGTTTGGCGCTGTTTCACACGTGCCACAAAATGCATACTTGCAAAAGGTGAAAGATTATGCAAGAGATAAATTTGACGCAAAAAAACAAAAAAGGCATAATTATACCATAAAAAAATGCATGGAATTGAGTGGAGCATCTTATGAATTTGTAAAATGCAAATTTGGTATTTTTCCCGTTATTTTAAGCTGTATGAATGATTTTTATACAAAGGGGTTAACTAAAATTTCGTTTTTATACGAGGGAGAAACACTGTATGTTTTGTGGCAAGAAGACGAGGCGGTTTATAAAATACCTGTCGGTTTTGACAAAGCAAAAGTGTGCGATTTGTCGTTCGGCGGCAATATTTTTACCGTTGCAACAAAAGGTGTGTTTAAAAAAGATGAGGACGACGACCTTGTGCTAAAGCTGCGAATTAGCTTTTTAGAGAGCAGTAGCACACAAAACATAAAGCTGTTTTTGCCCGGAAATGTTTTGCACATAAGCATGAGCGAAAGCCCGAACTTAATAGAAATGTTCAATAAAATAAGCGAATTATCAACGCAATTTATTGTGCCGGACACATCTGCTATATTAAAAAACAGCTATGTTAGCAGAATTGCACACAGGTTTTGCTACCCAAC
>CAYJHA010000035.1:12167-16443 GCA_964369785.1 uncultured Bacteroides sp. | reverse complement strand
CTATATTAAAAAACAGCTATGTTAGCAGAATTGCACACAGGTTTTGCTACCCAACATACACGAGCTTGCCTGTTAATGAAGAGGTGGGTGGAATGGTAAAAAACATTGAAGAAAAGCAGTTTTTGAAAAATAGTATTATTGTTGACTAATAATAAAATATTAAAATAAACAGTTGCATTTCGCAATATGCGCATAATTTGTTTTAAGTAATGTGTGGCTAGCCACTCTGATTAGTATCCGAGTTCGAATACTAATCAGGGTGGCTAGCTAAATAAATGTTGCAAAAAATATAAGTATGTGCTAAAATAATTATCATGTTAATAAGCCAAACACAGCGACGAAGAGAGTATGCACATGCAAAATCGCAAGAGAGGGATAACACGGCTGAAATTATCCTGTTTTTAAAGTGCTGAAGTTCACTTCTGAGTGGCATGGGTCAACCGCTAATTTGCGCAGTAGCCCATGACGTTTAGTTTTGCGTTAAAAACAATGAGCGCCGATGTGTTTATAATCGGAATTCGGGTGGTACCGCGGAGTTTTAACTTACAGCTTCGTCCCAATTTTTTGGGGCGAGGCTTATTTTTTTGCAATTTTTACAACAGCATGGCAATACAAAAAGAAAGGATAAACGAAATGACTGATAAAATAAACGAACTGAGGCAAAGTGCCGAAAATGCGCTTGAAAATATAAATACTAGCGCCCAAATGGCAGAATTTTGGCAAGAATATTTTAGCAAAAACGGAAAAATTACAGGCCTTATGAAAGAACTGCGCAACGTTGAAAGTAGCGAGCGCCCTGCAGCAGGCAAGCTGATAAACGACCTTAAACAGCTACTTGAGGGCTACTACGAAACAGCAATGGCGCGTATAAATAAAGCTGAAATGGACAGCCGAAACGAAGCAGAAGCTATTGATATATCAATGCCTGCTAAGCTTAGAAATACAGGTGCACTTCACCCAATTACGCTTGTTAAAAACGAGATTGTAAACGCTTTTACAGGCATGGGCTTTTTTGTGTATGAAGGGCCCGAAATTGAGACAGACGACTATAATTTTACACGCCTTAACGTGCCGAAAGACCACCCGGCGCGTGACATGCAAGACACTTTTTACATCACGCCCGATTTGCTGCTTCGCACACACACATCACCGGGGCAAATACGCGTTATGGACGATAAAAAGCCGCCGATAAAAGTGCTTGTGCCGGGCAGGGTTTTCAGAAGCGACAGCGATGCAACGCACAGCCCAATGTTCCACCAAATGGAGGGGCTTGTGGTAGACAAAGGCATAACACTGTGCGACTTGCAAGGAATGCTTGACAGCTTTGTTAAAGCGCTGTTTGGCAATGAGACGAAAACGCGTTTGCGCCCGTCATATTTTCCGTTTACAGAGCCGAGCGTTGAAGTTGATGTAAGCTGTTTTGCGTGTAGCGGAAGTGGCTGCTCACTGTGCAAGCAAACCGGCTGGATTGAAGTTCTCGGCGGCGGCGTTGTTAACCGCAAGGTGCTTAAAAACTGTGATATTGACCCCGATGTGTACTCAGGCATAGCGTTTGGCATAGGTATTGAGCGCATTGCAATGCTGAAATACGGTATAAACCACATGGGTTTGCTTTTCGAAAACGATATTCGTTTTTTAAAACAGTTTAAAGACTAAGGCTGAATTTTTATTGCCTTGTATTTTAATAAAAAAGAAAAAGTTAATTAATTAGAAAGTGTAGACACTATCTAAACAGAACGGAGAAAAAAATGAAAGTAGCATTAAGCTGGCTAAAAGAATATGTAGACATTGACATTTCAGCTGAGGAACTTGCCGAAAAACTGTTTTCATGTGGTTTTGAAGTTGAAGAGATTATAAATTTAAGAAAAGAAATAAGCCGCGTTGTTGTGGGTAAAGTGAAGAGCATTAAAAAACAAGAGGGCACAGAGCATTTAAACCTTTGCGTGCTTGACTGCGGCGCTTTTGGCGATGATATAGAAATAACAACAGGCGCACAAAACGTTTTTGAGGGCGCGCTTGTTTGCACGGCGCTGGACAATTCAACGCTTCCCGGTGGCATTACAATTAAAGCGCGTAAAATGAAGGGTGTTATGTCAAACGGTATGCTGTGCTCCGGCGCAGAGCTTGGCATTAACGATGACTGGTACGACGGCGCAGAAGTAAACGGCATATTGCTGTTTGACGATGGTGCAAAGCCCGGCGACGACGTGTGCGAAATTGTAGGCTTAAACGACTATATTTTCGACATTTCGGTTACAGCAAATAGGCCCGATTGCCAGTGCGTTTTAGGCATTGCGCGTGAGGTTGCCGCACTTTTGGGCAAACCGCTTAAATTGCCGAACACTAGCTTTACAGCAAATGAAGACGGCGACGATGAAATAAGCGTGCAAGTAACAGCGCCTGATTTGTGCCCACGCTATATGGCGCATTATGTTAAAAACATACGCACAGAAAAATCGCCAAAATGGCTGCGCCGCCACCTGGCACTTGCAGGGCTACGCAGCATAAACAATATTGTAGACATTACAAACCACACACTGCTTGAAATTGGCCAGCCCATGCACGCGTTTGACATGAGCAAAATAGGCGGCAAAGCAATAGTTGTGCGCAGGGCAAATGACGCAGAAAAAGTTACAACGCTTGACGGAAAAGAGTTTAAGCTAACAAGCAGCAACCTAGTTATTAGCGACAGTGAAAAAGCTGTTGCAATTGCAGGTGTTATGGGCGGCTTAAACAGCGGAATTAGTGATAATTCGAAAGAACTTCTTTTCGAGTGTGCAACTTTTGCGCGTGATACAGTGCGTAAAACGTCGCGTGCACTTGGCCAAATGAGCGACTCTTCGCTTCGCTATGAAAAAGGTGTAGATGAGTTTAGCACAGAGTTTGGGCTTGCACGTGCATTAAATTTAATACAAACGCTAAATTGCGGCGACATTACAAAAACGTGCTTTGACGTAAGCGCAAACCAAAACAAAGAGCGTAAAACTTTAACTGTAAAGCCACAGCAAATATATGATGTGCTTGGCATAAAAGTGCCCGAGACCGATATGCAAAGCATATTAAAACGCCTTGATTTCGGTGTGAATATAAGCGGCGATGAATGGGAAATTAGCGTGCCGCGTTACCGCCTTGACGTAGAAGACTACCCCGACATTGCAGAAGAAATTATACGCATGTATGGCTACGAGCACATTGTGCCCACGTTTTTACAGCACTCCGCCGTAACAAACGGTGGCCTAAGCAAAGCGCAACTGCAAAAAGACAAAGCAAAACGCACACTTTGCGCACAGGGTTTTTATGAAATTTCAACACTTGCGTTTTACTCATCGGCAGAGCTTAATGCGCTTAATTTAAGCGATGAGGACGAGCGCAAAAACGCAATAAGGCTTATGAACCCCATAACTGAACACCTTAGCATTATGCGCACAAGCATGGTGCCAAGTATGCTGAAAATTGTAGTGGAGAATTTGAAAAAAGGCAATGCAGAGGGGCGCTTTTTTGAAATAAGCAACGTGTACATGCCAAAAGAAACGCCTGTGAAAACACAGCCGAGGGAAAATGCAACAATTTGTATGGGTGTTTTTGGCAAAGATGAAGATTTTTACACTTTAAAAGGTGCGTTAATGCAGTTTGCTGAAAATTT
This sequence comes from uncultured Bacteroides sp., assembly GCA_964369785.1. Classification (GTDB taxonomy): domain Bacteria; phylum Bacillota; class Clostridia; order Oscillospirales; family Ruminococcaceae; genus Ruthenibacterium. Next base: position 12,800 of record CAYJHA010000035.1, on the reverse strand, counting down.
CGGCACACAGTTTAAATTTGAACGTGCAAGCCAAAGCTATTTACACCCGGGTATTACGGCTAATATTATGTGCGGCGGCACAGTGGTGGGCGTTTTTGGTAAGCTTGCGAATGAACTTGCGGACAATTTAGACTTACCAAAAGAACAAAAGCAAAACAGCAACATTTACATTGCCGAAATTGATTATGAAAAATTCATAGCACAAGTGCCAGGCGGCATAAAATATAAAAAGATAAGCGAACACATGCCTATAAAACGCGACATTGCGCTTATTTGCAACGAAGCAACAACGTGCGGCGAAATAACAGACGTTATATTTGCGGCAAGCACACTTGTAAATGAAGCTGTTCTTTTCGATGTTTACAGAAGCGAAAGTATTGGCGAAGCTAAGAAGAGTATGGCCTTTACGGTGGTGTTAAGCGATGAAAATGAGATTGACCAAAAGGCTTCAGACAAGGCGTTTAACAAAATAGTTGCAGACCTTGAGTTTAAACTGGGTGCACTAAAGAGAATGGGTTAAGGCAAAATAATTTCGGCGCAATATAGCGGCTAAATTACCAAAGCTAAAAAATTGGGCGTTTTATAACACTAGCCAAATACAACGGAGGTTTAAATGACTTTTATAATAAACGA
>CAYJHA010000035.1:0-12067 GCA_964369785.1 uncultured Bacteroides sp. | reverse complement strand
TTTTATAACACTAGCCAAATACAACGGAGGTTTAAATGACTTTTATAATAAACGACGTTAGAAATAATTGCGCGAGTATACACAGAAAAATGGAAATTGCATGCGAAAAAGCAGGCAGAAACATGAGCGAAGTTCAACTTATGGCTGTTTCAAAAACCCAAGAAGTAGGCAGAATTAAGCTGGCTTTTGAAGCAGGGCTTAGGCTTTTTGGTGAGAACAGGGTGCAAGAAATTAGAGACAAAGGCCCGTTTTTTAACTTGTATAAATCAAATTGCCACATGATAGGCAAACTGCAAAAGAACAAGGTGAAATATTTGCCGCCGTTTACAAATTTTATTCAAAGCGTTGATAGTGTTTCGCTTGCAAAAGAAATTGAAAAACAGTATGCAAAGCACGATAAAACGGTTGACATTTTAATACAAGTGAACATTGGCGACGAGTGCACAAAAAGCGGCGTTAAGCCCAGCGAAGTTTTTGATGTGGCAGATGAAATATGCGGCACTTTCGAGCATGTGCGCCTAAAAGGGCTAATGTGCATACCGCCGCCAATTGTGGGCGACGGTGAAGAATTGCGAAGGAATTTTGCCACAATGCGTGCTTGCTATGAAAAACTGCAAAACAAAAGCCCGAACGGCGCTGACATAAGTGTGCTGTCAATGGGCATGTCAGACGATTTCGAAACTGCAATTGAAGAGGGAAGCACACTTGTGAGAGTGGGCAGTGCACTTTTCGGTGTGCGGAAATATTAATGCTGTAAATACATGTAAATTGCGCAAAATTTGAAAGCACGGCTTGCCGTGGCTGAAAACAGGTGCGGTTTTTGTAGGCACTGCTAACTTTTGGGCATGGAAAGCCAGCCCTGAAGTTTATTTATTACAAGCCAATAAAAACAGTTTACCAAAAGGGGAGAAAACCATAACAAACTTATTATTGAGAATTTTTGTGCCAAATTACAAAAAAATAAACAGTGAGAATTGCAGTGAAAAAGAGCGCCTTGCCTTTGGAAAACTTGTAGGTGCTGTTAGCATTACTGTTAATATTTTGCTTAGCGGCGCAAAGCTTGCAATGGGTGCAATAACAGGAAGCATTGCCATTACAGCTGATGCTATTAACAATATTTTTGACGTTACAGCAGGAGTTATTACGTTTATCGGTTTTAAAATGGCGGCGCGCCCGGCAGACAAAGAGCACCCCTATGGCCATGCAAGAATTGAATATATTTCGGGGCTTATTATTGCAATTTTAATTTTTATTGTGGGCTTTGAGCTTATACAATCAAGCTTTTTGAAAATATTGAACCCCGAGCCTGTGAGAACAAGCCTTGTTGCAATTATAATTCTTGCTATGTCTGTTATTGCAAAGCTGTGGCTTATGCATTTTAGCAAAGTAGCAGGCGCTAAAATTAGCAGTGAAACGCTGAAAGCGACAGCTACCGACTGCCGAAACGACGCGCTTAGCACCACTGCAGTGCTTTTAAGCTTAGTAATTGCGCATTTTACAAGCTTAAACTTAGACGGTTTTATGGGGCTTTTAGTGGCGCTTTTCATAATTTACAGCGCAGTGGGTATTTTGAAAGACGTAACAGACCCACTGCTTGGCAAAGCACCAAGCGCAGAGTTTACACAGTATATTTTGGCGAAAATTTTAAAGCACGACACAATTTTAGGTGCGCACGATTTAATTGTGCATGACTATGGCCAAAGCAGGCGTTTTGGCAGTGTGCACGTGGAGATAAGCACAGAAGTTGACCCAATTGAGAGCCACCAAATTATAGATGATATTGAGCGAGACTTTCTTGAGAGCGACAACATGATTTTTGTTATTCATTACGACCCTGTTTTGGTAGGTGATGAAGCAGTGCAAGCGTACAGAAACACAGTTACACAAGCACTTAACACATTATCGCCACTTTTATCAATACATGATTTTAGGGTAGTAGACAATAAAAGTTATGTGAACGTAATTTTCGATGTAGAAGTACCGTATGAATTCGACATGAAAGATGATGAAATAAAAGAAAAAATACAAGAGCTTGTGAAAAATGAAGATGTGAAAATTAACACAATGGTTACAATTGACAGGGTGTTTGTGTAGCAGGCTATTTGCCGGCGAGCAATTTGCTGTTTTGTGCGGCTTTTATTGCACAAACGCTGTTTTATTCGTGGCTACACCTCCAAAACGTGAAAGAGAGAAAAAATTTAATGGGTTTTAGTATTTCAAATAAAATGAACGGCATGAAACCGTCGATAATAAGAGAGATTTTAAAGCAGATGAGTGACCCAACACTTATAAGCTTTGCAGGCGGTAACCCCAGCGCCGAAACTTTCCCGTCAGAGGAAATAGCAAAATTTTCAAGCGAGCTTTTGAATAATGAGCCTGCAAATGTTTTGCAGTACTCTATAAGCGAGGGTTTGCCGTCTTTCAGGAATGCCGCGAAGAAATTTGCGAATAGGCGAAGCGCAGAAATGCTTGTGCGCGAGCATGACGAAGTGCTTATAATGTCGGGTAGCCAGCAAATAATTAACTACACAGCGAAAATTTTATGCAACGAGGGCGACATTATAGCAGTTGAAAGCCCTGCTTTTTTAGGCTCTTACAACTCGTTTTATTCATACGGTGCAAAGCTTGCCGCCGTGCCTATGCACAGTGACGGCGTTGATTTATGCGAACTTGAAAAAGTTTTTGCGGCTGAAAATAAGCCTAAGTTTTTTTATACTATACCTAACTTTCAAAACCCGACAGGATACACAACAAGCCTTGAAAAGCGAAAGAAAATTTATGAACTGGCGCTTAAATACAGTGTGCCCATTTTGGAAGACGACCCATACGGCGAACTGCGCTTCAGCGGCGAGAGAATACCCTCAATTAAAAGTATAGACGAGCACGGCATTGTAATTTATGCGGGAAGTTTCTCTAAAATTTTGTGCCCCGGTATTCGCATAGCATACTGCATTTGCCCAAAGGAAATTGCGCACCATATGGTAATTGCAAAGCAAGTAGACGATGTGCACACAAACGTTTGGGCGCAAAAAATAAGCGAAAAATTGCTAAGTGAAACCGACGTTGATGCACATATTGAAAAAACACAGAAAATTTACGCAAAAAAAGCGCAGGCAATGGTAAATTGCCTGCGAGAAAAGTGCCCGCAAATTAATTTTTTACAGCCACAAGGTGGTATGTTCATTTGGGCAAGCTTGCCTGAAAACGTTGATGTTGCGAAGTTTACAAAGCAGTGCCTTGAAAACAAGCTTGCCATTGTGCCGGGCTTTGCGTTTTTTGCCGAAGAAAACGCAAAAAGCCAAGCTGTAAGGCTTAATTTTTCAACACCGACAATGGAGCAAATTGAAAAGGGTACTGATATATTAAAAAGCGTATTTAGCAGTATGTAATAATAAAATACTGCCTTATAACGGCAATTAAACAGCGCTATTTATGTAAGCATTAGATAGTTTCAACTACTGTCGACACTATCTAATATCTATTGTTAAATTTTAATGTTTAACAATAGTGCAAAGCAGTGCTTGTGCTTCGTTTTTTGTGCGGCTAGCCAAGCCGATATAATCCGGGTTCGGATTACATCGGCTTGGCTAATATTATAAAACTTCATCAATAAATTTGTGCACAACCTCACGGTATTTTTGCCTGTTTACATGAACCGACTGCCCGTGCTCTGCACCGTCTGCTATGTAAATTTGCTTTGGCCCGGTGTAGGTTTTGTGCATTTTTATACTGCTTTCGTGCGGTGTGAACGTGTCCGCCTTGCCGTGAATAAACAAAATGGGTGCGTTGCAATTATTTATAACTTTTATGGGCGAAATGGCCTTGTAACCGTGCCCCACACGCAAGTAGTTCATAATATTTGCTAAGAACAAGAAGAACGTGGCAATTTTTCCATACCTGAAAATAAGCTGATACCTTGCCTCGTCATAAAGGTCTGAGTAAGGGCAGTCAGCCACTATGAACGCTATGCGCTTGTCCTCTGCGGCGGCAAGAATTGAGCAAGACGCACCCATTGATTCGCCGTGGACGCCTACAACAGCACCGTCGCCTAATTTTTCGCACACCCAAGAAACACAGGTTTGCAAGTCGTCTTTTTCATAAAAGCCAAGTGTGCAATTTTTGCCGCCACTGCTTGCATGGTACCGTTGGTCGTACAAAAAAACGTTGTAGCCTTTATCGTAAAATACATCAAGAAAGCGCAGAGAAGCCGCCATATTAACCGAAAAGCCGTGTGAGAATATAACGGCTTTTTTGCTACCGCTGCATGGAAGCCACTTTGCGCTTAAATTATAGCCATAAGCGCTTTTTACATTTACGTTTTCAAAAGGGTAATGTTTAAAAAAAGCGGCTTTGCCATAAGTTTTTTCTACTTCCAGTGAAATTTCATCGTAAGTTAAAACACGCGGCTTTAAAGACAAATTGTTTATAAAAAAGCCAAGCACTGCCAATAATAAAAGCACTGCTGAAATTATGTAAATTATTAACATGTTATCTACCTAATATAATATATAATGTATGTTGTGTAAAATAATAAATAGGGCTGTGACGGGATTGTGTTATCTCGCCACAGCCTATATTTTTTGCTGTAATAGCGCAAATTAAAACATTTTAAATCATTTCAATAAGCTTTTCTTTAGGCACAGAGCCAACGCTTCTGCCGCTTTCAGCACCGTTTTTAAACGCCACAACTGTTGGTATAGACATAACACCGTATTTTTGCGCCAATTCGGGTTCTGTGTCTATGTTTACTTTGCAAATTTTTGCGTCTGTTCTCTCTGCGGCAAGTTCTTCAATTATTGGCGAGAACATGCGGCAAGGGCCACACCATTCTGCCCAAAAATCAACAAGCACTGTCTCGCTTGCTTTTAGCACTTCACTGTCAAAGTTTTGTTTTGTAATTTCTATTGCCATAATAGCACCTCTTTCTTGGCTAATTCATAAAACATATGAATAACATCTCTTTTTTTATACTGTACCATTATTAGACAATTTATGCAATAGTTTTAATACGAATTTAAAATTTGTTAACACATTATTTGTAGTTTGACAAATTCTGCACTAATTGCCACTTATAATTTTTGTACAAGACAGCAGGGGTGGTTTTATTGCAGGGTGTAGTTTTTGTAGATATGCTTGTAGTTGTAAATACAATAATAGGCTATTTTGTTTTGCGTGCAACGGCATATTTTTGTGCGTGTACACTAAGCACAAAAAGAATTGTGGGCGCGGCGTTTTTAGCGGGGCTTTCCTCGCTTGCAATGCTATTAACTGATGTGACATCGTTGTTTTTGTTGCTGGTTAAAATAGTTTGCGCAATGCTGATTGTTCTACTGGCTTTTAAATACAAAAATTTGCGCCTTTATTTAAAAACGCTTTTTTTCTTTATTTCGTTAAACATTATACTGGGCGGTGTTGTTATATTTGCGGCGCTAAGCGGCGCAAAAAACATTAGCTTTAGCAACTATTCGGTGTATATAAATATTTCACCTGTTCTTCTAATAGGCTGCATACTTATAATGTATTTAATTATATACGCTTCTATGTATGTTTTTGGGGCAAGCGGCACAGTGCAACACGCCGAATACTGCGCTGAAATAAACGGCGCAAGCATAAGCGGCGTGGCACTTGTGGACAGCGGAATGCACATAAAAGACGCAATGACAAGCAGAAGTGCTGTTTTATGCAGTTATCAAAGCGTTAAAACACGCTTACAAAGTGAAACAAGTGAAGCACTGAGAAAATATTTTGAAGAAGGAGAGCTTCGCACACCTTTTTGGCTTGTAAGCATAAAAACGGCAACAGGCACACAAATGTTGCCGGCGCTAAAGGCAAGCGGGCTTACATTCACAGCTAACCCTAATATCTGCATAAAAAATAAAGTGCAAATAAAAAATTATGCGAGTGAAAACAAACAAGTGGCAAAAAAAAGCAGTGAACTTATAAGCGAAAAACGTAATAAAAAGCACGAAAATATAGCAGTGTTTGTTTTTACAAACGAGACAATACTGGACGGTGGATATGACATTATTGTGCACCCAAGTACACTTAAATAGTGTAAACACTATATAGATAATGAAAAAGGGGAAATAAAAAACATGAAAAAAACAAAGTTACCAGTGAAAAAAATGTGGGAGCGCATAAAATTTTTCTTTTCTAAATACATAAAGCTAAACGATTACAGCTATTACATAAACGGGCCCGAGGTTTTGCCTGCACCACTTAGCAAAGAGGAGGAAAAAGAAGTGTTTGAGGGGCTATCTAATGGTAGCCGAGAGAGCCGCGACATACTTGTAACACACAATTTGCGCCTTGTTGTGTACATTGCGAAAAAGTTTGACTCAAACACCGCGACAGTGGAGGACTTAATAAGTATAGGCACAATAGGGCTTATAAAGGCAGTAAACACGTTTGAGCCCAGCAAAAACATAAAGCTTGCAACGTATGCCAGCAGGTGCATTGAAAATGAAATACTAATGTATTTGCGCAAAAGTTCTAACAAGCGGCAAGAAAGCAGCATTGACGAGCCGCTGAACACTGACGGCGACGGAAATGAGCTGCTACTATCAGATATTTTGGGCACAGACCAAAACGAAATTGGAAACGCGCTTGAAGAACTAGCTGAAAAAAATATGCTTATTCAAGCTGTCGAGCGCTTGTCGGGGCGAGAAAAACAAATAATGCAGCTGCGCTTTGGCCTTGCCGGCTATTCAGAGCACACGCAAAAAGAAGTTGCAGATATGATTGGGATTTCACAAAGCTATATTTCAAGATTAGAGAAAAGAATTATAAAAAGATTAAAAACAGACCTTGAACATATAAGTTAGCTGAATTTATGGCATACAAAATTATATTTAAACCGACAAGAAAATTTATTATATGCACAATATTTTGTGTCGAATTGTATAACTTTTTCCATATTTTGGGGTTTTATTGAAAAAGTACTTGCAACATTTGGTAAATTATGGTAATATTTGGATATAGCAGGAAACGACAAAAGGCGGACGATAAAACCCGACCTTAGAAAAATTACTGGAGGAATTATTACCATGGAACAATTTGCAACATTATTAATGACAGAGACTAACCCCGAGATAACACAGCAGTATGGAAAAGCATTACTAAAGCACAGAATAAAAGTGCAAGTGTGCGAAAAAGACGGCGAAAAAGTTCTTGAATATTTAATGAAAGACAAGCCCACAGCAGTATTACTTGACGCATTTATGCCGGGAATGGACGCTATAAGCGTGAAGCAAAAATATGATGAGAGCGGCTTGAAAGGTACTACATTTTTTGCAACGGGCAATTTTGTTAATGATGATTTGGAAAGTGAAATTATGAAAAAAGGCTTCGCCTATTACTTTTTAAAACCGTTCGACCCTGGTGTTCTTGCTAACAGAGTTTTAAATGTAGCAAAGCGGCATATGCACCTTGCACCGCGTGTAGACGACGAGTGCACAGTGACAGATATTTTGCACCAAATTGGCGTGCCGGCACATATAAAAGGGTACCAATTTCTACGCGACGCAATTTTGATGACTATGGAAGACAATGAGTACATAAACAGCGTTACAAAGCGCCTTTACCCCGAAATTGCAAGGCGAAACTCAACAACTGCCAGCAGGGTAGAGCGTGCAATTCGCCACGCAATTGAAGTAGCGTGGGACAGGGGCGATGTTGACATTTTAAATAAATACTTCGGATATACTATACACAATTTGCGTGGAAAGCCAACTAACAGTGAATTTGTGGCAATGATTTCAGACAAAATGCGCCTTGAGAAAAAACAACAGAAACTTGCGTAAATACTACATTATGTATGCACAGCAAAGTGTTGAATTATACAGCACAAATAATAAAAAAGTTTATAAGGTGATAACCTCACGTCATCATATAAAAAATTATGCCATATGGTAAAACAATTTGTTTTACCATATGGCATAAAAAGTGCTAAAAGTTAGATGCATCGTTTAGTATTCGAGCTCGAATATTTAACGCAATGGCAATGTGTTTTGTACCGTTTATTGCCTTTTCGCTTAAGCTTTGTTATTTTGCTTGCTAGCTTTAACCTTGCGCAAAATTACAAATAAAGTTGCCGCTAAAAGAACAATGCCTGTGCCCATTGTTATAAACACATTTTGTGTAAAGCCTGCAACAATATAGCCTACAAAACAACACGCCGCAACTGTAAGTGCATACGGTATTTGTGTGCTAACATGCTTAACATGGTTGCACTGTGCACCTGCTGAAGCCATAATAGTTGTGTCTGAAATAGGTGATATATGGTCTCCGCAAACAGCACCGGCAAGAACAGCCGCAATTGATATTACTAAAAGCGACGAGCCCTCGGGGAAAACGTCTGTAACTATAGGTATTAATATGCCGAACGTGCCCCATGATGTGCCTGTTGAAAACGCAAGCCCCAATGCTGTTAAGAACAAAACAGCAGGAAGCAAGTTTGCAAGCGCCTGTGAGTTGCCAAGTGCACTTTCAACAAAAACGCCAACTTGCAAATAGTCGCGGCAAAGGCCGCCAAGCGTCCATGCTAAAGACAATATAAGAATAGGTGGCACCATCATTCTAAAGCCTGTTGGGAAACAGTCTGTAAATTCTTTGTACGATAAAATTTTGCGCGGTATGTAAAGCAAGAATGTGAACACAAGCGCAAAGAACGAGCCAAGAACAAGCCCCATTGAAGCATCACTTCCGGCAAATGCGTCTATGAAAGAAACACCCTCGCCTGAGAAGAAGCCACCTGTGTAAATCATGCCGAGAACACAGCTTACTATAAGTACAATAATAGGTAAAATCAAGTCAATAACAGTGCCCTTGTCTGAAATTTTTTCGCTTTCAGCCGTGGCGTATTCATTTTCACCGTTAAAAATATCGCCTTTTTCCGCTGCTTCTTCGTGTTTTGTCATTGTGCCAAAATCAAGCGTTGAATATGCAAGAACAACAACCATAATTATTGTTAGCCATGCATATAAATTGTAAGGGATTGTTTGCAAAAACAGCGTAAAGCCGTTGCCGCTTGTGTAACCTGTAACGGCCGCCGCCCAAGAAGAAATTGGTGCTATAATGCAAATTGGCGCCGCAGTAGAGTCAATAATATAAGCAAGTTTTGCACGCGACACCTTAAATTTGTCTGTAACAGGGCGCATTACGCTGCCCACTGTTAGGCAATTGAAGTAGTCGTCTACAAAAATAAGTGCGCCAAGCCCGAAAGTTGAAAGCATAGCGCCCCTTTTTGTTTTAATATGCCCGCTTGCATATTTGCCGTATGCACGGCTGCCGCCTGCCTTGTTCATAAGCGCCACAATTATGCCTAAAAATACAAGGAAAATTACAATGCCTGCATTCCAAGAGTCGCCTACTCGCTCAATAAGCACCATGAAAACCGTTTCAATAGTGCCCATTAGTGAGAAATTAGTATAAAGTAGTGCACCTGAAAAAATGCCGATGAAAAGTGAAATATACACTTCTTTAGTGATAAGCGCCAGTGATATGGCAATTATCGGTGGTAGAAGTGCCCAAATAGTACCCGCAAAGTCCATGATAAACTCCCCTCGCCGCAATGTAGTAGCAAAAATATGTCAAACAGTGTCGAAACTGATAAAAAAAGACACGTTTTCACACAATTTTGCCCATAATGTAGCGGCATTTTTTTATTAACATTGTTTGTAATATACCATAAAAAAACAAGATGTGTCAACAAATTTTTAATATACTTTTCTTTTTTTTGTTTGCAAGTGTTTTGCTTCATGCTTAAATTTACCATGCGTTTCACACAAAGAAAATTATATTTTGCCTTTGCATAAAAATTAATAGGAGTGTTCATGATGAAAAAATTTGCAATTGTTATTAAACAAACTGCGCCGCTTTACGAAAAAGCGAAAAAAAGCACGTGTATTGACGAGGTGTTATATGGTATGCCTGTAAAAATTATACACGCAAAAAATAATTACTTTTATGTTGAAACACATTATTTTTACAAAGGGTACATTAAAAAAAGTGCAGTTGCATTGTGCGAAAAGCAAAACGGGCATAGCGATTTATACCTAAACTATTATGCACTGCAAAATGAGGGAGCATTGCAAAAATATTACGTAAAAGCGCCGTTTGCAGACGTGCTTTCAAAACCAAATATAAAAAGTGTGCGTTTGCAAACTGTGCCGCGCGGTGGGGCACTTTTGGCACATTTGCCGTGTGAAGGCTCGTGGCAAAAAGTAGTGCTTGTGAACGGGGAAGAGGGCTTTGTTAAATCATCGTACCTTGCGAAAATGCCAAAGCAAATTCACAGCACTGAAAAGCTTAGTGCCGCTGAAAAAAAGCAGCTGCGCAAAAAAATATGCAAAACTGCACTTTTATACATTGGCGCACAGTACAGGTGGGGTGGTAAAACACCCACAGGCATTGATTGCAGTGGCCTTGTGTCTATGGCATATATGCTAAACGGTGCAACAATTTACCGCGACAGCGCAATAAAAAGCGGCCTATCAGTGCGGCAAATAACGTTTTCGAAAGCAAAAAAAGGCGATTTGCTGTATTTCCACGGGCATGTGGCGCTGTATCTTGGTAACAACAACTTTGTGCACGCTACTGCATTTAACGGCACAGAGGGTGTTGTGCCGGGTAGCTTTGTTAACGGGCGCAAGGGTTACAGGCAAGACTTGCGAGAAGATTTATTATTTGCAGGCACAATGTTTTAAACCATAGAGCGTAGAGTTTTTATAATGTATAAATTGTATAGTATCAGTGAGCTTTTGAAATTTTAAAAATAGATGAAGAAAACGTCGCTTTGATGTTTCGTTAATGAAACAAATTGCAAACAATTTGTATATTTATACACAAATTGCGCGTGCATTTTGCCAATCTTTAGTTGTTTTGCAACTTGTTTTTTTCTCTTTACTATGATAAACTGTGATAAACTTTTAAAAAGTTAAATTTGGGAGGGTAAACGATGAAAAAATTACTTACATTATTATTGGCAATGCTTATGATATTAAGCTTTGCGGCTTGCTCAACAGAGCAAACTGCACCCGTAGAGGACACTGCAACTGCAGAGGAAGCACCGGCAGAAGACACAGCTGAAGAAGAAGCTGCACCCGCAGAGGGCGAGACATACACAATTGGTATTTTCCAACAATTGCAACACAATGCACTTGACGCAGCTGCAACAGGCTTCCAAGAAGAGCTTACAGCACTTGCTGCTGAAAACGGCATAACAGTTGAGTTTGACTTGCAAAATGCCTCGGGCGATACAAGCAACTATGCCCCGATAGCTACAAAATTTGTAAACGATGACGTAGACATGGTTTTGGCAATTGGCACATCTGCCGCACAGGCAATGGCAAACGCAACAAAAGATATACCCATTTTAGTAACTGCTGTTACAGACCCTGAGAGCGCAGGCCTTGTTGTTTCAAACGAAGCACCCGGCACAAACGTTTCAGGCACATCAGACATGAACCCAATTGCAGAGCAAGCTCAACTGCTTGTTGACCTTTTGCCCGACGCACAAACAGTAGGCGTGCTTTACTGCTCAGCAGAAGATAACTCAATTTTGCAAGCAGGCATGGCAACAGAAGAATTTGCTGCTTTAGGCCTTACAGTAGTTGAGGCAACAGTTGCCGACACTAACGAAATTCAAGCTGTTACAACAAACCTTGTTGGCGAAGTAGATGCTATTTATATTCCCACAGATAACACACTAGCAGGCGCAATGCCAACAGTAGACATGATTGCAGTGCCGGCAGGCGTGCCCGTTATTTGCGGCGAAGAGAACATGGCAATAGCAGGCGGCGTTGCAACATACAGCATAAACTACACAACACTTGGCGCTATGACTGCTGTTCAAGCAATTGACATTCTTGTAAACGGCGCAGACATTACAACAATGCCAATAGCGTATAGCTCAGCTGAAGAGCTTGCAATGTACGTTGATGTTGAAAAACTAGAGGGCATGGGCTTTACTGTTCCCGACAGTTTTAAATAGAATTTAAAACAGTTTAATTTTAATATGTTTTTAAAAGGGCTGTGGTAGAATGTTTAACATTTTGCCACAGCCTTT
>CAYJHA010000034.1:0-18911 GCA_964369785.1 uncultured Bacteroides sp. | reverse complement strand
CGTCTTCAGAAATAATATCTTCTGCAAGCCACATTGTCTCTTCGTTATTTTTGTAAGCATCAAAAATAATTAGCGGCTCATACATAAAACCTTGTACAAATTGGTATGCGCCTGATGTTAGTGGGCTAAAATTATTTATCCAGCCGTCGGTTTGGTCGAACAATACTGTTAAAATTGTTGGGTCTGTGCTTGCTTGTGTGCTGTCTCCTGTTGCACTCGATGTTTGCTCATTTGATGTTGTGCACCCTGCCAATATAGTCAGTGAAAGTGCCACGCAAATTATAAGTGCCAGTGCCTTTTTCAATGTTAGATTTTTCATCTTTGTCCTCCGTTTTTATATTAATAATCGTTTAAGATTATTTTTTACCGGTTTTTCGCAAGTTTAAACTTTAACGTTGAAGTAAGTGGCAAAAAAATTTTGCTCTTTCGTGCTCTTTTTACATTTACACAGATAATTAAATATAAATATCTTACCGGTGCACTGTTTTTTAGCAATAATGTTGTGTGTTTTAACATTTACTTTAACGTTGTAGTAATAGAATATCATCACTGCACCCTCTTGTCAATAACAATACGCCATATTCTACGTTTAGTTCAAACAAATTGTTCATTGTTTGTACATATTGCACAAGTAATAAAATAAACACTTTCTTGTCGCAATGCTTTCAAGCTTTTATAATAATGCAATCATTATTATTTTTAAAAAAGCGTTAAACGCAAAACTGCATTTAACGCCTTACTATATTGTATGTATTCTCTCATAAAGCCGGTTACTGCTTTATGTGTAGGTAGATATTTTTGCTTTAACCTTACTCTTTATTTATATTTTTAACGCTTGTGCCTTTTAAAAGTTCGCCTTGTACCTCTACTGTGCGTGGGATATAACTTTTTGGTTTCTCTACTGCCTCAATTAAAAGCTTTACTGTTTCATGGCCTATTTTTTCGGAATTTTGGCGCCATGTCATCAATTTTGGGCGTATAACTTGCGATAAACTCATACCGTCAAACCCTGCAACACTAATGTCATCAGGTATTTGCACACCTCTTTTTTCGAATGCATTTAAACCGCCAATAAATGCAAAATCATCTTGGTAAAAAATAAATGTAGGTGGGGTTTTCATATCTAAAAGCTCGTAAGTTATTTTTTCCGCAGATTTTGGGTCGTGATAAACGCCCTCTTTTATAAAGTCTTCAATTACTTCTATTCCCAGTGACTCGCATGTTTTGTAAAAACTGGCTATGCGTGTTTTTGTAACCATTGACTGTTCGCCGTGTATAAATGCAAGTTTTTTGTGCCCCATAGAATGTGCATACTCTACCATTTGTTTAATTGCAAGTTCGTTGTCTGAGTTCACAGCACTGCAATTGCTATATTTATAATCGACCGCAACAACAGGTATACCACTGTTAACAAGGCTCATTACCTTAGGGTCTTCGAAAAATTCGAACACTAAAATGAAAACACCATCACAGCCGTGAATTCTAGCATATTCCTCATAAGTTAACGTTTCATCGCCAAATTTATCGCTTATAAACGTTACTGTATAGCCCTTTTCTCTTGCGTTAATTATAAAGCTGTTTAATATAGATGCAAAAAATTCATGCGTTATGCCGCTGCTTGTGCCGTCTTGCATAAGCACCCCAAAATTGTAAGAACGGTTAGTTTTAAGCCTTACCGCCGCAGGGTTTTTAACATAGCCTAACCTTTTAGCCACTTTTTTAACTTTGTCAATTGTTGCTTTGCTTATATCCTTTTCATCTCGAAGAGCTTTACTAACAGCTGTTGCTGAAATTCCACACTCTTTAGCCACTTCTTTTATAGTTACCATTTCGCCACCCCCTAATTTACTGCAACGATGTAGTAAATTTTAAAAAAATAAAATAACTTTATATACAAACTAATAAAACATATAAGTTTAGAATAACACATTTAGAAATTTTGTCAATACTGTGTAACGCACAAAAACCCAGCCCGAAAATTCTAGCTGGGTTTTATTATTAATAATAACTATCATTCAATAGTAATTTAGTTGCCTGCCGCATTTATAAGCCCTAAAAACATTGGGTGCGGTTTATTTGGCCTACTTTTAAACTCCGGGTGGTATTGTGCGGCTATAAAATATTTATTTTGCGGAAATTCTATGCACTCAACAAGCGTTTTGTCGGGTGATGTGCCGCTTAAAGCCATGCCGTTTTGTGTAAATATATTGCGATAATCATTGTTAAACTCGTACCTGTGGCGGTGGCGCTCATGAATAACATCTTCGCCGTAAAGCTTGTGTAAAAGGCTGTTTTCTTGCACATTGCACGCAAAAGCACCAAGGCGCATTGTGCCGCCTTTTTTTGTTATGTTTGCCTGGCTTTCCATTATATGAACAACAGGGTTTTCACAACTTTCATCAAACTCAAGCGAATTTGCGCCATTTAATTTGCACACATTACGTGCAAATTCTATTGTTGCAATTTGCATACCAAGGCATATGCCCAAAAATGGTATGTCATTTTCCCTTGCGTGTTTACACGCTGTAATTTTGCCCTCAATTCCCCTGTGCCCAAAGCCGCCGGGTATTAAGATTGCGTCTGTGCTTTTAAATATGTTTCCAACATTTTTATCGTCTATTGTTTCGCTGTCTACCCACTGTATGTTAACTTTCGCCTTATAATAAAGCCCTGCATGGTATAGTGCTTCGGCCACTGAAAGATACGCATCGTGCAGTGAAACATACTTGCCCACTATTGCAACAGTAACTTGCCTTTCAAAATTTGCTTTGCTCTCAACAATTTCGCGCCATTGCGCCAAATTGCAATCATCTGCTTTTATATTAAGCTCCCTACATACAACGCTGTCCAGCCCACGCTCGTGCAGCATTATAGGCGCCGCGTATAAATTATCTAGCGTTGAATTTTCTATTACACAGTCGGGTTTTACATTGCAAAACATAGATATTTTTTTGAGTATCGATTTATCAATAGGCTCGTCGGCCCTTGCAATTATAATGCCGGGGTTAATGCCTATGCTGCGCAGTTCTTTAACAGAATGTTGAGTGGGCTTGCTTTTATGCTCGTTACTACCTTTTAAGTACGGCACAAGCGTAACATGCATGAAAAGGCAATTTTCACTTCCTACTTCTAACGATATTTGGCGTATTGCCTCTAAAAAAGGCTGGCACTCAATATCGCCTATTGTGCCGCCAATTTCAGTAATTAAAACATCTGCGCCCGAGTGCTTTGCGCCGCTGTATATAAAGGCTTTAATCTCATCTGTTATGTGCGGTATAACCTGAACTGTTTGGCCTAAAAACTCGCCGCTGCGCTCTTTTGTAAGTACTTTGTTATAAACCATGCCCGATGTTAAGTTCGAATATTTTGAAAGGTTTTCGTCCATAAAACGCTCGTAGTGGCCAAGGTCTAAGTCAGTTTCAGCACCGTCATGTGTCACAAAAACTTCACCGTGTTGAAGTGGGCTCATTGTGCCGGGGTCAATGTTCATATAAGGGTCCAGCTTTTGCGCTGAAACGCTTACATTGCGCTGTTTTAAAAGCCTGCCCAAACTTGCCGATGTTATACCTTTACCAAGGCCCGACACAACCCCACCCGTAACAAAAATAAACTTAGTCATTTATACTTACTTCCCCTTTTTTTGGTTTCTTATATTGTCAATAATATCTTTTAATTCTCATACATTTTCAATATATTTTGCGCTATCTCACGGCGAGATTTTCTCATATCCATAGCTTGTTTTTCTATGTGCTTGTGTGCTTGCTCTTCGCTCATACTTAAATGAGAAATTAATATAAACTTTGCCCTGCTCACAAGTTTCACGTCTTCAAGTTTTTTAGTAAGCTTTGTAGTTTTTAAGCTTAGAGATTGCATTCTGAAAAAAACAGCCCTTGATAGCTTCAAAGATGTGTAAATAACGCTTTTATTTATAGGCTTAGACACAGTTATTACACCCAGCCCCTCAAGTTTTGCGCACATATAATCGTAAACTTCATTTTTTGCAAAAAACACAACTTGGCTTATGTCGCTTTTTATAAGTTCAGCTGCCAATTCCTCGCCCGATTCATTACTTACGGGGCTGTTTATTATATACAAATCAAAATTTTGCTCTAATACTTTTCTTCGTGCTTCACCGCAAGTTTTAACAGCAGTAACTTTTTTAAACGACAAATTTTTCAAAATTTTTGCAATTAACTCGCTACTGTTTTGCGAATGTGAAATAATTAAAGCGCTTTGCAAACAATTACCGCCTTTCTATTTCATTAAATTTATTTATAATTTTTCGAAATATTTCATTTTATAGTATGTGTCTTTATGCTCGGCATTGCTAAATTCATCAAATTCTTTTTTCTTAATATCAATAAACGTGTTCAATAACTGCTCGGTTAAATGCTGTTTTAAAAAACTGCTGTTTTGTGCAAATGTTATGGCTTCACCTAAATTTTGCGGTAACATGCCCAAATTTTCGTCTTTAACGCTCTTTTGGTCGTACAAGTTTTTATCTACTGCGGGTTTTAGCTGTGTTTTGTTTTTAATGCCGTTTATTCCTGCATACACTATAAGCGCAAACGCAAGGTATGGGTTAAGCGCACTGTCGGCACTGCGCAGCTCCATGCGCTTTGTGTCGTTTTCGGCTGTGGGTATGCGTATAAGTTGCGAGCGGTTTTGCTTCGACCACGATATATACTGTGGTGCCTCGTATTTCCCAAACCTCTCATAAGAATTGTTGTTTGTGTTTAAAAACAACGTTATATCTTTTATTTTATCCATTATTCCGGCAATAAAATATTCGGCATACTTATAATTTTCACTGTTTTCATCTGCAAACAAATTAACGCCGTTTTTGTGAAGAGATATATTTATGTGCAAGCCGTTTCCGCTTTCGTCTGCTAGTGGTTTTGGCATAAAAGACGCATACAGGCCGTTTCTTGCGGCAACTGTTTTTACAACATTTTTGAAAGTCAGCAAATTATCGGCACTAGTTAAAACATCGCTGAATTTAAAATCAACCTCGTTTTGCCCAGGGCCTTGCTCGTGGTGAGAGCGCTCAGGGAAAAGGCCCATCTCTTCTAAAATTAAGCAAATTTCGCGCCTTATGTTTTCGCCTTTATCTAAGGGCGAAACATCAAAATATCCGCCGCTGTCCAGTGTTTCAAGTGTTGGTTTTTCATTCTCATTTGCTTTAAATAAATAAAATTCACACTCTGTGCCTATTTTGCAATTAAAACCTAACTCGCCTAGCTCTTTAATCGCATTTTTTAAAATTAACCTGCTATCTGCCTCATAGTCTGTTTTGTCGGGGTTTTTAATATCACAGTAAAACCGCAAAACAGAATTTACATTTGGGCGCCACGGCAACAGCGACAGTGTGTTCATATCGGGGAACAGCAGTAAGTCCGACTTTGTTACGTCACTAAAACCCTCTATTGCCGACGCGTCAAACGAAACGCCGTTTTTAAAAGCGCTTTCTATTTCATTTGCCATAACAGAAATATTTTTTTGCACACCTAATGGGGTACAAAAACTGAGGCGTATAAACTTTACGTCGTTTTCCTCTATAAACTCTATTATCTCATTGTTAAACATAGTACGCTCCTTTGAATAAAAATAAAAAAAATCGCCCATCAAACCGTTAGAAAGCAATAAATTTTTGCAAACTAATAATTGATGAACGTCATTGTTCTATGCATAAATAATATACTATTATAGCAAAAATGTCAATGAAAATTTTTTTAAAAAAATTTAATTTTAAGTGTTGACAAAGCAAAAATTGTGTGATACAATGCTGAGCATAGACAACAAAGACGTTGTGAGCTTAACTGCTCGCGGCGTCTTTTTTTATTTTTAAGGAGTGAATGTTATGACATACTGTAAAAAATGCGCAATGCCAAACACAAGGCCTGGCATAAGTTTTGATAATAGCGGGGTGTGCAGTGCTTGCAACCATTTTGAAAACCGCAAAAATATTAACTGGGACAAACGCTTTGAAGAGTTTAAAGCCCTATGTGATAAGCACAGAGGCTGCAACGGCCCGGGTGGTTATGACTGCGCAGTAGCCGTAAGCGGCGGAAAAGACAGCCACTTTCAAGTATACATGCTAAAAGAAGTTATGGGCATGAACCCAATTTTATTTAGCGTTGAAGATAACTTCCCAATGACAGACGCAGGAATACACAACTTGAAAAACTTAAGTGAAGAGTTCGGCTGCACTATAATAAGTTGCAAACCGAATATAAAAATTCAAAAAGTGTTAATGCGTAAGTTTTTTGAAAAATACGCAAAACCAACATGGTACGTTGACAGGTTAATTTACACATTCCCACTTCATATGGCGCTAAAGTTTAATGTTCCAATGCTATGCTACGGTGAAAACGTAAGCTTTGAATACGGCGGTAATTCCGACGAAGAAACATACAGCGCAAAAGGGCAAATTGAAAACGGTGTTGCAGTTGGCATGCCAATGGAAGAAGTTTTGGGCGACGGCGTAACAGAAAAAGATTTGAGCCTTACAATAGCACCCACAAGCCAAGAACTTGATAAGCTTGACCCGTTCTACCTAAGTTATTTCTTACCTTGGAACAGCTACAAAAACTACCAGCTTGCAAAAAGCCGCGGCTTCCATGATTTAACACACGAATGGTACCGCACACACCATGCTGAAGATTTCGACCAAATTGACAGCCGTGCATACCTTGTTCACTCATGGCTAAAATACCCAAAATTCGGCCATGCCGCAGCAACAGATTACTCATCGCGTTATGTGCGATATGGCTTTTTAACACGCGAGCAAGCTGTGCAAATTATTAAAGAAAAAGACCACGCACTTGACCCACTTTGCATAAGAGATTTTTGCGACTTCTGCGGTTATTCCGAGAGTGAATTTAACGCAATTATAGATAAGCACTATAATGAAGAGTTGTTCGAGAAAGACGCCTATGGAAAATGGGTTCTAAAAAGCCCAATTTGGGAGCAAAAGTAGTTATTATAATGAAGAGATAAAGCAAGTGGCGCTGAAATAAGTAAAAAGCGACACACAGCAAATTTTGAAACCTCACACAAATATTTGCAAAAAAAAATAATTAGGAGTTAAGTATTATGAGTAAATTCATGCCAATTACAGGTTATAAAAAAACATTGTCGCTTTACGAAACACAAACTGCTATAAGCGATATTAAAAAAACATTTGAGGAAAAGTTGAGCAAAGCTTTAAACTTGAAACGCGTTTCCGCACCACTTTTCGTGGAAGAAACAACAGGCCTCAATGACGATTTGAACGCAATTGAAAGAGCTGTTTCCTTCGATATTAAAGAGACAGGTGGCATGGCGGCTGTTGTGCACTCGCTTGCAAAATGGAAAAGGTTCGCACTTCACAAATACGGTTTCCCCGTAGGCGAAGGCCTTTATACAGATATGAACGCTATTCGCCGTGATGAAGAAATGGATAACCTGCACTCTATATATGTAGACCAATGGGACTGGGAAAAAGTTATAGACGACAGCACAAGGACAATGGATAACTTAAAGCAAACAGTTCAATTAATTGTAAATGCAATTTGCGATACAGAGGAAATTGTTAGCAAAAAATATTCTCTAAGCGGCAAATTGTCCAGAGACGTTAGCTTTGTAACAACATATGAGCTTGAAGAAATGTACCCACAGCTCTCGCCAAAAGAGCGTGAAAACACCTATTTAAAAGAGCACAAAACAGCCTTTGTTATGCAAATAGGCGATTTGCTGAAAAGCGGTAAAAAACACGACGGCAGAGCACCCGATTATGATGACTGGAAAATGAACGGCGACATTCTTTTCTGGAGCGATTTGCTCCAGTGTGCGTTTGAAGTGTCATCTATGGGCATAAGGGTAAGCCCACAATCTTTAGACGAACAGCTTACAAAAGCGGGCGCTGATAAGAGAAGAGAGTTCTTGTTCCACAAAATGCTACTAAGCGGCCAGCTTCCTTTAACAATGGGCGGCGGCATTGGGCAAAGCAGGCTTTGCATGTTAATTATGGGCAAAGCACATATAGGTGAAGTTCAAGTTTCTATTTGGGACGATGAAACCATGAAAGTTTGCAGTGAGCAAGGCATAGAATTGTTGTAATTATGTAACTGAAAGGAAATGTTTTAAGAATGAATAAAATTGCGAATTTATTTGCAAGCAATGTTTTTAACGACGAGGTAATGAGAGACAAATTGCCCAAGGACATTTATAAAGCACTTAAGAAAAATATAGAGCAAGGCACGCACTTAGAGCGTGACGTTGCAGATGCCGTTGCAAATGCAATGAAAGACTGGGCAACAGAAAAAGGTGCAACGCACTTTACACACTGGTTCCAGCCCATGACAGGCATTACTGCTGAAAAGCACGACAGCTTTATTATGCCGGTTGGCGACGGTAAAGTAATTATGGATTTTTCGGGCAAAGAGCTTGTTCGCGGTGAGCCCGATGCGTCCAGCTTCCCCAGTGGTGGCATAAGAAGCACATTTGAAGCCAGGGGCTACACCGTTTGGGACACAACTTCGTACGCATTTATAAAAGACGGAACATTGTGTATCCCCACCGCTTTTTGTTCATATTCCGGTGAAGCTCTTGATAAAAAAACACCGCTGCTTCGCAGTATGGAAGCTATTAACAAGCAAGCTTTAAGGGTTCTTAAACTATTTGGCAACGCCGATGTAAAGCGTGTTGTTTCAACAGTAGGCCCGGAGCAAGAATACTTTTTAATTGACAAACAAATGTTCTTAAAACGCCCCGATTTAATTTACTGCGGCAGAACACTTTTTGGTGCAAAACCCCCTAAAGGCCAAGAATTAGACGACCATTATTTCGGAACAATTAAGCCGCGAGTTGCCGCATTTATGAAAGAGCTAGACGAAGAACTGTGGAAGCTTGGCGTTATGGCAAAAACAAAGCATAACGAAGTTGCACCGGCACAGCACGAGCTTGCACCTATTTTCACAACGTCTAACATAGCAACAGACCATAACCAGCTTACAATGGAGCTTATGAAAAGCATTGCCGATAGGCACGACCTTGCTTGCTTGCTTCACGAAAAACCTTTTGCAGGCGTTAACGGCAGCGGCAAACATAACAACTGGGCAATTTCTACCGACACGGGCACAAACCTTTTAGAGCCCGGCGATACACCACATGAAAACGCACAGTTTATACTGTTTTTAGCGGCTGTTATTAAAGCGGTAGATGATTATCAAGACTTACTTCGTGTATCTGTTGCAAATGCAGGTAACGACCACCGCCTTGGTGCAAACGAAGCACCACCGGCAATTGTTTCAATATTTTTAGGCGATGAACTGACAGATATTTTGAACTCGCTTGAGAGCGAGCAAGAGTATAAAGGCGCAAAGAAAATGAACATGGAGCTTGGCGCAAGCGTACTGCCACACTTCCCAAAAGATACTACGGACAGAAACAGAACGTCACCGTTTGCATTTACGGGCAATAAGTTCGAGTTCAGAATGCTTGGCTCTACATTTTCAATTTCAGGCCCAAATATTATTTTAAACACAATTGTTGCCGACACATTAGATTTGTTTGCAAACGAACTTGAAAAAGCAGATAATTTTAATGCCGCACTTACAGAGCTTGTGAGAAAAACTATTAAAGCACACAAGAGAATTATTTTTAATGGCAACAATTACAGTGAAGAATGGGTTGCAGAGGCAAACAAAAGAGGGCTTTTAAATTTAAAAACAACTAAAGACGCCCTTCCCCACTTTATAGCAGAAAAGAACATTAAACTTTTTGAAAAGCACAAAGTATTTACAGCAAACGAAGTGCACGCAAGGTATGAAATTTTAAGCGAAAACTACCAAAAAACAATACATATAGAAGCACTAGCGTTTATAGACATTGTTTCAAAACATATTTTGGGTTACTCTCTAAGCTTTCAAAACGAGCTTTCAGACATAGCAACAAAGAAAAAATCACTGGCTTTAGACACAGAGCTTGAAGAAATGCTAATAAAAAAATGCTCTGATATAACTAAAACCATTTACAATTTACTTGAAAAGCTTGAAACTAATTTGATAGATGCGAAAACTATTGAGGGAACAAGTGAAATTGCTAATTTTTACAGAGACAGCATATTCACATTAATGACCGAAATTAGGCTTTTGGTAGATGAGCTTGAAACAACAGTGCCTAAAGAACACTGGAAAATGCCTACATATGGCGAAATTTTATACAGCGTAAACTAGCTATTATTTGCAAAACTAAATATTATGCACAAAGAAGTGCACTGAACCGCTTATCGGCGGCACAGTGCACTTTTTTTAATAACATTTATAAATGTTAGGGTCGTCTTCGACGCCGACCCCTACATAAATTAAAGGAGGATTTTATCATGGAAGCAGTAATGACAGAACTTTATGGCGTGTGGTTTTTAATAGGCGCCGCACTGGTATTCTTTATGCAAGCAGGGTTTGCAATGGTTGAAACAGGTTTTACAAGGGCAAAAAACGCAGGTAACATTATAATGAAAAACTTAATGGACTTTAGTTTTGGTACCGTTATGTTTATTCTTATAGGTTTTACCGTAATGATGAGCGAAGATTATATCTTGGGCTTATTCGGCCTACCTAACTTTGATATATTTACAGACTATGCAAACTTCCCTTGGTCGGTGTTTATATTCAACTTGGTTTTTTGCGCAACAGCTGCAACAATTGTTTCAGGCGCAATGGCAGAGCGTACAAAATTCAGCGCATATTTAATTTACAGCGCAGTACTTAGCGCAATAGTTTACCCAATAGAAGCCGGCTGGGTTTGGAACTCACAAGGTTGGTTGTTTGAGATGGGCTTCATCGATTTTGCCGGCTCTGCCGCAATTCACACTGTTGGTGGTGTAAGCGCTATTATAGGCATTATGTTCCTAGGCCCCCGCATTGGCAAATACGAAAAAAATGAAGAAACAGGCAAAGTTACAGTAAAAGCTATACCGGGGCACAACTTAACAACAGGCGCACTGGGCGTGTTTATTTTATGGTTTGGTTGGTACGGCTTCAACGGCGCGGCGGCCACAACACTAAACGGCATAGGCGGCCTTGCTTCAATATTCGTAACAACAACAATTGCCCCGGCAATTGCAGCCGTTACAACAATGTTTTACACATGGGTTAAAAACGGCAAGCCCGACGTTTCAATGACACTTAATGCGGCGCTTGCAGGCCTTGTAGGTATTACAGCAGGCTGTGCTACTATGGACGCAATAGGTGCAAGCGTTGTAGGTATTGTATCAGGTTTCTTAGTTGTAGTAGCAGTAGAATTTATTGACATTAAATTAAAGCTTGATGACCCTGTTGGTGCTGTTGCGGTGCACGGTGTTAACGGTGTTTGGGGCACAATAGCAGTTGGCCTTTTTGCGGTAGAAGGCGGTTTATTTTATGGCGGTGGCTTTAGGCTTTTAGGCGTTCAAACAATAGGCATTTTAGCAATTATAGTATGGACAGCACTTGCTATGGCAATTACATTTGGCATTATTAACAAACTGCACGGGCTTAGAGTTAGCGAAGAAGAAGAAATTTTAGGCCTTGATACAACAGAGCACGGCCTAGAAAGCAGCTATGCAGACTTTATGCCGATTGCAATGCTAGGCGACGAAAAACCGCTAGTTGCAACACCTAGTGAAAAAGCTATACCTGTTGTAGATACATCTACTGATGGTTCAAAAATGACAAAAATCTCAATTGTAACAAAACAAAGCAGGTTCGAAAGGCTGAAACGCGCTTTAGAACAGCTTGGAATTACAGGCATGACAGTTACAAATGTGCTAGGTTGCGGTATGCAAAAAGGTATGCACCAATATTACCGTGGTGTTGAGGTAGAGGCAACTTTACTTCCAAAAGTAAAAGTTGAAATTGTTGTTTGCAAAATACCGGTAAGCGCAGTAGTGGCAACAGTTAAAAAAGCACTTTACACCGGCAACATAGGCGATGGCAAAATATTTATTTATGACGTTGAAAATGTTGTAAAAGTAAGAACCGGTGAAGAAGGCTACGAAGCTTTGCAAGATGATTAATTTTTAATGCAATTCCCCTTGCATTAATATTATAAATGTGGTATAATATTAAAAATTATACCACGACAATGAAGTCGTACACAGTGTACCTGATGCTTTTTTGGGTGTGCTGTGTGCGGCTTTTTATTTTTGTAAAGGGGAATACAAATGCAAAAAAATACACTTTATGACAAAAATTACGAGCACGACGCCTGCGGAATTGGTGCGGTTGTATCAATTGATGGCAAAAAGAAGCACAAAATAGTGTCGGATGCACTGGAAATAGTTGAAAAACTTGAGCACAGAGCCGGCAAAGACGCCAAAGGCGAAGTAGGCGACGGCGTTGGTATACTTGTGCAAATTTCTCACGACTTTTTTAGTAGCTTAAACCTTAACTTTAAATTGGGTGAAGAGAGAGATTATGCTATCGGCATGTTCTTTTTGCCTGTTGTAAAGGCGAAAAGGCTACAAACAAAAAAACTGTTTGAGCTTATTGCTACAAAAAACGGCATAGACGTTTTAGGCTGGAGAAATGTGCCCACAAACGCCGATATTTTGGGCAAAAAAGCAATTGACAAAATGCCATGTATTGAGCAATGTTTCTTAAAACGCCCAAGCAACATTGATAAAGGCATTGATTTTGACAGAAAGCTATATGTAATTAGAAGAGAGTTTGAGCACAGCGCCGCAAACACATATGTTTGCAGCCTTTCTTCACGCACGCTTGTGTATAAAGGCATGTTTTTGGTTAACCAATTAAGGCTGTTTTATACAGATTTGCTAAGCGAAAATTACAAAAGCGCCATTGCAATGGTTCACTCGCGCTTTAGCACAAACACAAACCCAAGCTGGGAACGTGCGCACCCAAACAGGGTTATTTTGCACAACGGCGAAATAAACACAATTAGGGGCAACGCCGACAGAATGCTTGCCAGAGAAGAGACAATGCACAGCGATGTTTTGGGCGATGACATGAGCAAAGTTTTGCCTGTTATAAACATAGAGGGCTCTGACTCTGCAATGCTTGACAACACGCTTGAATTTTTATACATGAACGGGGTGGATTTGCCGCTTGCCGTTATGATGACAATACCCGAGCCGTGGAAAAACAACAAGTACATGGAAAAAAGTAAAAAAGATTTTTACCACTACTATGCAACCATGATGGAACCATGGGACGGCCCTGCCGCAATACTTTTCTCAGACGGCGATATTATGGGTGCTGTTTTAGACAGAAACGGCCTTCGCCCATCAAGGTATTACGTTCTTGACGATAACACGCTAGTTTTATCGTCAGAAGTAGGCGTTTTAGACATTGATGCAAAGAAAATTGTAAAAAAATCTCGCCTTAGCCCGGGCAAAATGCTTTTAATCGACACTGTAAATAAAAAGATAATATCAGATGATGAGTGCAAAAGCTATTACTCAAACAAAAAACCATATGGTGAATGGCTTGACTCAAACATTGTAAGGCTTAAAGATTTGCAAATACCAAACAAGAAAATGCAAACACATACACAAGAGCAAAGAGATAAATTATACAAAGTTTTTGCATATTCTTACGAGGACATAAAAAACACCATTTTGCCTATGGCAAAAAACGGTTTAGAGCCTACTTCTGCAATGGGTACCGATATACCTTTAGCTGTTTTAAGTGAAAAGCACCAGCCGCTTTTCAGGTATTTTAAACAGCTTTTTGCACAAGTTACAAACCCACCAATTGACTCACTTCGTGAAGAAGTTGTAACCGACACAACTGTTTACATAGGAAAAGACGGCAATTTACTACAAGACAGTGCACAAAACTGTGCTGTTTTAGAAGTAAACAACCCTATTTTAACAGCAACAGACCTTGCGAAAATTAAAGCTATAAATAAAAGCAGTTTTAATGTTCAAACAGTTTCTCTGCTGTATTATAAAAACACATCACTTGAAAAAGCGCTTGCACAGCTTTTTGTAAATTGCGACAAGGCGTACAGCGAGGGCGCAAACATAATTGTGCTTTCCGACAGAGGCGTAGACGAAAACCACGTTGCCATACCGTCACTTCTAGCCGTTAGCGCCATGGAACAGTACTTAATAAAAACAAAAAAACGCACTGCCGTTTCAATTATTCTCGAAAGCGGCGAAGTGCGCGATGTTCACCAATTTGCAACGCTATTGGGCTATGGTGCAAGGGCAATTCACCCGTACCTGGCACACGAGTGCATTGAAGAGCTTATAAACAAGAAAATTTTAGATAAAGATTTATATACAGCTATAAACGACTATAACCACGCAGTTTTGCACGGAATTGTAAAAGTTTCAGCAAAAATGGGTATTTCTGCGGTGCAAAGTTATCAATCTGCGCAAATATTTGAGGCTGTGGGAATTAATAAGCATGTTATAGACACCTACTTTACAAACACAGTTAGCAGGGTGGGCGGCATTGGCATTGAAGAAATTGAGGAGGGCGTGGAGTTTAGGCACTCGAAAGCGTTTGACCCGCTAGGCCTTGGTGTAGACAACGCCCTTGACAGCATGGGCTATTCAAAGCTTGTTAACGGCGATGATAAAGAAGACCATTTGTACAGCCCTGAAATTATAATTGCGCTTCAACAAGCAACACAAAACGGCGATTATGACAGGTTTAAGCAGTATACTGCTATGGTAGACGATGCAAATAAACCGCATACATTAAGAGGTTTGCTTGCTTTTAATTTTGGCAATGGCATACCGCTTAGCGAAGTTGAGCCCGCAAGCGAAATTGTAAAACAGTTTAAAACCGGCGCAATGTCTTACGGCTCTATATCAAAAGAGGCGCATGAGTGCATGGCACTTGCAATGAACAAGCTTGGCGGCAAATCGAACTCCGGTGAAGGCGGAGAAGACCCTCAAAGGCTGACAACTGAGAAAAACAGTGCAATAAAGCAAGTAGCGTCGGGGCGCTTTGGCGTTACAAGCGAGTATTTATTAAGCGCTAAAGAAATACAAATTAAAATGGCGCAAGGCGCAAAACCCGGCGAGGGTGGGCATTTGCCCGGCGGTAAAGTTTACCCGTGGATAGCAAAAACAAGGCACTCCACAGCAGGTGTTTCGCTAATTTCCCCACCGCCACACCACGATATTTACTCAATTGAAGACTTAGCACAGCTTATTTACGACTTGAAAAACGCAAACAGAGCTGCGAGGATTTCGGTTAAACTTGTTTCAGAGTGCGGCGTTGGAACAATTGCGGCAGGCGTTGCAAAAGCAGGCGCGGCAGTTATACTTATTTCAGGCTACGACGGCGGCACAGGCGCGGCGCCAACAAGCTCTATTTTAGACGCAGGCCTACCGTGGGAGCTTGGGCTTGCAGAGGCGCACCAAACGCTTATACAAAATAATTTACGCAGTAGCGTTATTTTAGAAACAGACGGCAAGCTTATGAGCGGAAGAGACGTTGCAATTGCGGCAATGCTTGGCGCCGAGGAATTTGGCTTTGCCACTGCGCCACTTGTTACAATGGGCTGTATGATGATGCGTGTGTGCAACTTAGACACATGCCCCGTTGGTATAGCAACACAAAACGAATGCTTGCGCAAACGCTTTAAAGGCAAGCCCGAATATGTTATGAACTTTATGATGTTTATAGCAGAAGAACTGCGTGAGATTATGGCAAAGCTTGGCGTTAAAACGCTAAAAGAACTGACAGGCAGAACAGACTTGTTAAAGGTTAAAGACAAGAAAGTTACAAAGCGTGCAGAGCTTGTAAGCATGCAGAGCGTAATTTCAGACGTGTACGCACACAGCAATGAAAAAACTTTTGACGCTAACAAACTTTACAACTTTAATTTAAGCGAAACTTTAGACGAAAAAGTATTGCTTGGCAAATTTAAAAATGCAATTGAAACAAACAAAAGCCACACCGAAAAAATAGATGTTTGCAGTACCGACAGAACGCTTGGAACGATTTTAGGCTCTGAAATAAGCAAAAAGTACAAAAACACGCTTGAAGATGATGTATACACAGTTAAATGCACAGGCGGTGCAGGGCAATCTTTCGGTGCGTTTATACCTAAAGGGCTAACGCTTGAATTGACAGGCGACGCAAACGACTATGTGGGCAAAGGGCTGTCTGGCGGCAAAATTATAGTTATACCGCCAAAAGAAAGCACTTACGAGGCCGCAGAGAATGTGATTATAGGCAATGTGGCACTTTACGGTGCAACTTCGGGTAAATGCTTTATTAACGGCGTTGCGGGCGAGCGCTTTATGGTACGTAACTCCGGCGCAACTGCTATTGTTGAGGGCTGTGGCGACCACGGGCTTGAATACATGACAGGCGGAAAAGCCGTTATACTTGGCGAAACAGGTAAAAACTTTGCAGCGGGCATGAGTGGCGGTATAGCGTATGTTTTAGATGTAAAACACGAGCTATATTTGAAACTGAATAAAGAATTTGTAACAATGTATGAAATTGATGATAAGCACGATTGCGAAGAATTGCAAAAGCTTATTTCAGAGCATTATAAGCACACAAATTCGAAAAAAGCAAAGCAAATATTAGACAATTTCGAAGATTTTCTACCACATTTCAAAAAAATAGTGCCTAACGATTACAAAAAAATGCTTAAGTGTATAAGCGAGTTCAAAGAAAAAGGCATGAGCGACGAACAGGCACAGCTTGCAGCGTTTTCAAGCAGTATTAACGCCTAGATAGGAGTAGGAGAAAGAAATGGGAAAAACAACGGGGTTTATGGAATTTACAAGAAACGCCAACGGCAAAGTTTCGCCAAAAGAGCGTATTGCAAATTTTAATGAATTTTACAAAATACACAACAAGAAAGAGCGCATTAACCAAGCAGCACGATGCATGAACTGCGGCGTACCTTTCTGTGGCAGTGCATTAGAGCTTAGCGGTATGGTTACAGGCTGCCCTCTTCACAATTTAATACAAGAGTTTAACGATGAAATTTACATGCAGAATTTTGAGCACGGGCTTACACGTTTGTTAAAAACAAACTGCTTTCCTGAATTTACAGGTAGGGTGTGCCCTGCCCTATGCGAAAAAGCGTGTATAAACGCAATGGACGGCGAGGCTGTGACAATACACGATAATGAACTGTTTTTAATAGAAAACGGTTTTGAAAAAGGTTACATGGCGCCAAAACCACCGCGCACAAGAAGCGACAAAAAGGTGGCTGTTGTGGGCTCCGGCCCGGCAGGGCTTGCAGTGGCTGAAAGGCTTAATAAACGTGGGCACAACGTAACTGTTTTTGAAAGGGACGATAATTTCGGTGGGCTTTTAATGTACGGCATACCTAACATGAAGCTTGACAAAAGTATTATTGAGCGAAGAATTACGCTAATGAAGCAAGAGGGCGTTATTTTTGAAGCGAACAAAGACCTTGGGAAAAACTTAAAACTTAAAGAGCTTGAAGAAAATTTTGACGCAATTGTGCTATGTTGCGGTGCAAAAAAAGCACGAGATATTAACGTTACGGGAAGAGCGGCAAACGGAGTATATTTTGCAGTGGATTTTTTGAAAAGCACTACCCACAGCTTAGTGAACGGCGTTCCTACAGGCAACTTTTTAAGCGCAAAAGGTAAAAATGTTATAGTGCTTGGCGGCGGCGACACAGGCAACGACTGCGTTGGAACAAGCGTGCGCCATGGCGCAAAAAGTGTTGTGCAAATTGAAATGATGCCAAAACCGCCAAAAGAGCGCAGCGCAACAAACCCATGGCCTGAATGGCCAAAAGTTTTACAAACAGACTACGGCCAAGAAGAAGCAATAGAGGTTTTTGGCAATGACCCTAGAGTTTTTGAAACAACAATAAAAGAAATTTTTGAAAAAGACGGTAAACTTACAGGCGTTTTAACTGTTAAAGTTTATTTTGAAAATGGAAAATTGTGCGAAGTAAAAAACAGCGAGAAGAAAATTAATGCTGATATGCTGTTAATAGCCGCAGGATTTACAGGTTTTGAAGACTATATTGTGCAAGGTGTGAAAATTCCACAAAAAAAAGACACACTTTACAAAACCGACAAAGAAAAGCTATTTGCCTGCGGTGATATGAAGAGAGGGCAATCTCTTGTGGTTTGGGCAATAGCAGACGGCATTAAGTGCGCAAATGAAGTTGATGAGTTTTTAATTAATAATTAGGCTTTCAAAATAGTGTAGGGCGAACATAAATGTTCGCCCTTCACTATTTTTCTTTATAAAAATATTTCTGCTTAGTAAAGGATGTTTCATGGTTATTGTTCCAAAAATAAGTTGCTACTTTGCTTAATTCAAGCTTATATTATACCGGTTGTCACTAACAAGCAGCTCTTTAAAATCTTTTGTGCTCATGGGTTTTGCGAAGTAGTAACCTTGTGCATAGTCACAGCCGATACCTTTAAGCCACATGGCTTGGGCGCCTGTTTCAACACCCTCAGCAACAACTTTCATTTTAAGGTGCTTTGCCATGTTTATAATGTCAGTTACAACAATGGTGCTGTTTCCGCCTTGGTCTTTTAAATCGAAAAATGCTTTGTCTAGCTTTAATATGTCCGCTTCAATTGATGACAGCCTATTTAGCGAAGATACGCCTGCACCGAAGTCATCAATAGAAATTGAAAAGCCAAGCTCCTTAAACTTCTTAACAGTTGCAAGGAATTTTTCGGTATCTGCTTCAACGGCACTTTCGGTTAGCTCAAGTTCTATCATATCGGCGTCTATTTCATAAAGTGAAAGTGTATCTGATACACGGTTTACAATATAATTGGAGAGCACCGTATGTGCAGATAAGTTTACCGAAATGCGTGGTATTTTCATCTTATTGCAGTTTTCTTTTATGCACTTGCAAACTTCTTTCAGCACAAACAAATCCAAATATGAGATAAACCCGTTTTCCTCAAATATAGGGATAAACTCATCAGGATATATTTT
>CAYJHA010000033.1:0-19560 GCA_964369785.1 uncultured Bacteroides sp. | reverse complement strand
TTTTCATATGTCACGCATAATTGTGGCTAAAATATTTTAAAATGGAGACTAATATGGAATTTTTTGCTGTTACACTTGCCGTTATAATAATATTTTTATGGTTTGTTTTACACGGTGCACGCACGCCCGATGAAAAACGAAAACAAATCATAGGTGTAAACCACGCACACAGGGGCCTGCACACTCAAGACAAAACAGTGCCCGAAAACAGCCTTGCGGCGTTTCGAGCCGCCGTGCAAAACGGCTATGGAATAGAGCTTGACTTACAGCTGTCGAAAGACGGGCACGTTGTTGTGTTTCACGACGACACGCTTGACAGGGTGTGTGGGCAAAGCGGAAAAGTGAACAGTTTTACACTTGAAGAACTTCAAAAAATGCGCCTTTGCGAAACAAGCGAAACAATACCGCTTTTCACTGAAGTTTTAAGCGTTGTAGCGGGTAAAACAAATATTATTGTAGAGCTTAAGTCTATTGACAAAAACGACGAACTGTGCGAAAAAACGCTTGCTTTACTGCGTGAATATAGTGGGCCTTATTGCATTGAAAGCTTTAACCCGAAAATTGTGGCGTGGTTTCGCAAAAACGCACCCGATATAATTCGGGGCCAGCTTACAAGCCACCCGTCGCTTTTTGTGGGCGTTAAGTGGCATTTGCGCGTTGCTGTGGGCTGTGTATTAACAAACGTAATTGCACGCCCGCACTTTATAGCACACGGCACAGAGAAAAAAAGCTTATTTGTGCGCATGGCTGAAATGACAGGCGTTATGCGTGTTTGCTGGACTGTGACAGACGAGACAGATGCGAAAAAACGAGAGCGTGAGAACGACGCCATTATATTTGAATTTTATACACCAAATCAAAACTACATGTTGTAGCCACGGCGAACAACGGGCATATAGCAGATAATTTGCAAAAAATTGGGCGCAATGCTATATCGAAACGGGCTGCATTATAAATTTTAACAAAAATATGAATTTGCTATTAATTTTCCTGTATTTATGACGATAAAAATATTAGTGATATAAAATATCACCGTATAGGTATCGGGAGGTTAATTTAATGATATACAGAGTAAATGCGAGCGGTTCGCCGCTATTATATAACACAAAAAACAGCGATGTTTCAAAAGCGTCGGGGGTTTCAGGTGTGGGCAAACAGCAAAAGTTTGACACCGCTGACTTTGCAGGCGCCTTGAGCGAAGAGCAAGCGCGTATTAAAGACGTGGTGGGCACTATTTCGCAAAAAGCGCACGTAAGGCCTACGTTTAACGAGCTTGAAGAGATTAAAGGCTTTGTAGACGACGGCACATACAAGGTGAACAGCGAAGAAATTGCCGCGCGTATGCTTTTTATGAGCGTTTAATTTAATAAAGGTAAAATTATATGAATTTTGAAAATTATTTAGAGTTTTTAAACGGTCTTCATTCAGAGCTGTTAAAATTGACAGAACTTCAACAGAAAAAAATCGACTCTATTGAAAAGCACAACCTTGAAGAGCTTGATGTATGTATAAAGCAAGAGCAAGCGGTGTCGCTTGTAATGCGTGGGCTTGAGCAAAAGCGAAAAAAGCTGCTTTCAGGGCTAAATTTACAGGGCACTACAATGTCTCAAATGGTAGAAAAGTGCCCGGCAGAGTTTAAACAGCAAACAGAAGAGAATGTTGCGAAAACGCTTGAAGCGTATGCCGCTTACACAAAACTACAAGAAAAAGTGGCGAAAATTTTAAAGCGCAATATGGAAATTGTGGAGACATCACTTGCTAGCAGGGGTTATGTTTTAGAGCAAGACGAGGGCGAAGACATTTTGCCCGGCACACAGCAAAAGGCGAAAACAGACGTTAAAGCGTAATAAATTTGCGTTAAACGCAGAATTAAAGTATTGGCGCAAGTTAAGCTTTGTAATTATAAGTAAAGTATAAAAAACCGCGAAACGGAGACGGAATATGAGCACTTTTAGCACACTTACAACTGTGCGCCTGGGCATTTATGCGGCGCAATCCGGCATTGATGTTACAGGTAATAACATAACTAACATTAGCACATCTGGTTACACTAGGCAAGCGCTTCAACAAACAAGCCTTGTAAGTAGCATAAACGATAAATACTACTCGAAGTTTGACCCGAGAATAGGCCAGGGTGTTGTTGTTACGGGTGTTGACCAATTGAGAGACCCTGCGCTTGATATTACGTACAGAAACGCGATGTCTGACGTTGGCTCTATGGACGCAAAACTTGCCGGGCTTGAGAGCCTTGCAAGCATTATAGATGAAGTTGGCAAAGGTGACGCAGAGCAAGACGACGGTGTTATTTTGCGCCAGCTAAACGATTTAAGAGACGTTATAAGCCGCGCCGTTACAGACGGCATTGACGGATATGACGGCATTATTAAAACGTCGGCAAGCTCACTTGTAACGCTGTTTAATTCATACTCGGCAAAGCTAGACGAGCTTACAACTACATACGAAACATATATGGAGCAAGACGAGGACGAAGTTAATACACTTTTGTCTGAAATACAAAAGATGAGCATTTCAATTCGTGACGCTGAAATTCGCGGCGACCAAGCACTGGAACTTCGCGACGAGCGCAACAGAATGCTTGATTCTTTGAGCCAGTACGTTAAAATTAATGTAGACTACCAAACAGAAGTTATTGGCGCAGGCTTTGAATTTGAAAAGCTTGTTGTTAACCTTGTAGACGAAAACAGGGTAGACATACCCGGTGGCGAGCTTATAAACGGCGTTCACGCAGCACAAATTTCAATTGATGACGCTACAAATAACTATGAAGTTACAGTTGGAGAGCTTAAAAATATTGACGGCGAAATTTATGTTGATGATGCCGGAAATGCTGACACAGCGACACAATTAACAGACACAGAGCTTTACGGCTCTATACAATCTCTTCGTGAACTTTTGACAGAAGAAGGCATTTATGCAAGTGCAGCTGATAAAGCCGTTGACCCACAGGCAGCAGAAAAAATGGGCATACCGTACTACCAACAAGCACTAGACCAGCTTGCATATGAGTTTGCAGAACAAATGAATGCACTTAACACCCCCGGCACAGGCATTACGGGAGAGGGTAACTTGTTCAGCAACGCACCGGATTCTGATGACGCCACAGGTATAACAGCAGGTAATATCTCAATTTCGGAAAGCTGGGCAAACGGCGACGTTGAAATGCTGTCAACAGTTGAAGAAAATGCTTCATCGGGCGATACTTCAAACCTTGCACGTTTCTTAAACGTTTTCAGCGCAGAATACACAGTTGACCCGGCAGACATAAATGCAGATGCAACGGGTGCTACTTATGACAGTTCTTTGCAAGACATGCTTTTAGGCTTGCAGTCTACGCTTGCAGAAGAACAAATGAGCGCTACAACAGTGCTTTCGAACTATGCCATAACGGCAGACAATGTTTACGTTGCACGTGAGGGCGTAATGGGTGTTGATTTAAACGACGAAGCAACGTCGCTTATGAAATACCAAAATGCTTATTCTGCCGCTGCACGGCTTATGACAGTGTTTGATGAAGTACTTCAAACACTTATAAATTCTTAAATTTTAGGGGTGAAGAATTATGATGCGTGTTACAGCTAACAGTTCACTTTATATGTACAAATCAGGGCTTATGAAGAACACAAGCTCTGTGTACACTTCCATGAATAAATTGATGACGCATAGAAATTTTGACTCGTATGCAAGCGACCCGGCCTCCGCAACAAGGGCGTTTCAGGTGCACAGTTCGCTTAACGCAACAGACACACAGGCGTCTAACACGAACACGCTTATAAGCAAGTACGAGACTGCGTGGTCGAACATGGAAACGATAATTGACGATTTAACGAACGATATGGGTAGAACACCTGCGCTTGTCGGCTTAAACGGCACAAACCTTGATGCACTTGATTCTCAAGCGCAAGTTTTAGAGCAAGGCGCTGAGGGTATAGTGCAAGCCATGAACGCAAAGTATAACGAAGACTATATTTTTGCAGGTGCAGACACGCAAAATGCGCCGTTCTCTATTGAAGAGGTAGACGACGGTACCGGTACAACGCGCAAATACGTTGCTTTCCGTGGCGTTTTAATTGACCATAATTTGAACGCCCAATATACAGACGAAAACGGCAACACTGTTGCAGACCCTGTAACCGGTAACCCCATGACAAACCAGGATATGCTGGAAATGTGGAACGAAGAGGGGTTGTATGTTGACATAGGCCTTGGCTTTGAGGTAGATGCCGCAGGTGACGTTATAGCGGCAACAGCGTTTGACGCAGCTATTTCGGGGCTTGAATTTATGGGCTATGGCACAGACGCAGACGGCGACCCGAACAATGCGGCGTCTATAATGCTGAGAATATCTGATTTATACTACAACTACGACCCTGCAACAGATTTTGACGATGCAAGCAGGCTTGCCGATAAACTCTCGGTTGCGCAAGAAAACATGATTGATGAACACGCAGAACTTAGCGCCGCAACGCTTTCGCTCACAACTAATTTGTCGCAGCTTGAAAGCAGGTTCGACTCGCTTAATGTAGAGCGTGCCGCCATTGAAGATATAGATATGGCAGACGCAATAACAGAGTTTATGTGGAACCAAAATGCTTACAACGCGGCACTTCAAGTGGGCAACTATGCAATACCACAAACTTTAATGGATTATATGAGATAATTATAAAATTTAATAGTTTGTATGTTTTGTATTTGAAGCAAAATAAGGACATTTTGCTTTTAATAAATATTTTTCTGGGATGCAATAATCCGGGAAGGAGCTTGATGAATGTATCCACTAATTGAAATTCAATCGGTACCTATTGAAATCCAAATGAAAACAACAAATGCCAGCCTTGAGTATGCGAGAGGTACAGCTCAAATGGAAATTTCGCGCAGTGAGGGCGGTTTACACATTAAAAGTAGGCCTATCCAAGTGAAAATTGACACGTTTGAAGCACGCAACTCCATTGTGCCGTCTACTATGCGCAGCATAGAGCAAAGCGCACAAGATGGCAATAGCCAAGTTTTAAGTGCTACTGCGCAACTTGCACAAGAAGGCCGCAGAATGATGGAGGCACCGGCAGGGCAAAATGTTTTGCAGCAAATTGCGCAAAGCTCTACAAATACGGGGCTACCAAACATTAATGTTACATTTTTGCCCTCCACAGGGCCGGAGTTCTCATTCGAGGGCGGAGAAATGAACATTCGTTATGAGATGGATAAGCTTAACTTTGACTGGCGCTTAAACCAAATGGACTTCACATTTGAGCCCGGCGATGTTGAGTTTACCGTTACACAGCAACCTGATGTTATTATCAAATATGTAGGCGGCCCGCTTTATGTTCCGCCTTCGGCAGACCCAAACCACGAACCTATTGACGTGAAAGCGTAAATTGTATTTTTAAGGGAGCGGCTATTTTGCAACTTAAAACAAAGTATTTTTCAAACATTGAATATGATGAGCAAGATATAATCGAATTTCCAAACGGTTTTTTTGGGTTTGAAGATGAGAAGCAGTTTTTGCTACTTCCGTTTGAGTCAAGCGATTCGAATTTGCTGTGCCTTCAAAGTGTAAAAACGCCGCCTCTTGCATTTGTTGCAATGAACCCTTTTTCGCTTAACCCTGCGTATGCGCCAATAATTAGTGATGATGAGCTAAAAACTATGGGCGTTGAAAAAAGCGAGGATTTGTGCTATTATGTAATGTGTGTAGTACGTGAGCCAATTGGCACAAGTACAGTTAATTTCAAATGCCCTGTTGTTATAAACGATATAACAAGAAAAGCAATGCAAGTGATACTTGACACAAACGAGTTTCACATGCGCCACCTTTTGTCTGAGTTCGGCGAAAAAGCCGACGGAAAGGGTGACACATAATGCTTGTATTAAGGCGCAAAATAGGCGAGAGCTTTTTGATAGGTGAGAATATTGACATAAAGGTGCTGTCGGTAGACCCTGCCGGCAACGTCAATTTAGGAATTGACGCACCCAGAGATGTTTTAATATTAAGAAGTGAGCTAAAGCAGGCGGTGGATTTTAACAAAGACGCCGCCGTGCAAGACTCAAGAACTGAAGCTATTGAGCAACTTGGAATGTTGCTTAAAGGCAGTGGCGACACTATTTAACATTTTAGAAAGGATGATACTATGGACGGTATTTCATCACCGGCCGGAATTGGTTTTATGATGGATTATAGCGTATCTGTTACCAAAAAGGCAATGGACACCACTGAAGTTATTGCTGAAAACCTGGTAGACATGATTGAAGAAGCTAACCCAACAAAACCTGCAGGCCCCGCAAAAGGGCAGTATATTGATGTTTACGCATAGATAACATGCCCATAAAAACAAATAAGTTAAATTCTGGCACACTAATATACCCCACCGCACTAAACGGTGGGGTATATATTAATTGTCAAGTTTTTTGCTTTAATATCTATTAGTTCTTTTATTAATTTGCAATCTAAATTTTGCACTTTTATAATTCGCAATACTTCGCTTACATAGTTTTTACGTTAATATAAGCGTATGCCCGCGCGGCTCACAAATTACATAATTTTAGTTTCAATTTGCGGCTTTTCATGCTCAAGCTCTACGGTTTCACCATTATTTCAGTTTATAATTACTGTAATTTCTGCTAGCTGCTTTTATAGCAACCATCAGCCCGTAAATACTTGCCTAAACACATGGGCAACTGTGCAATTTCACAACTGTGCAACTTAATATACTTTTAATTGTAATACAACTTCAAGAGTTGACACATTGCAATTGTTTTAGAAAGCAAACGCATACTAATCTTGCATTGGACTATTTGCCTTTCATTTGTTGCATATATCCATTATAAATGCAAGCTATCAGTTATTTGCCTAAAAGCCTATGCCAAACGAATGTTAAAAATAACACCGGCAATATACATTACCACGCTTATAGCAAACAACTTATTATACTAGATATATTTTTGTTAAAGACATACCATTTTCTGCCATGGAATTTTAATCCAAGCATACTAAAATTGGAATTTGCTGAAATCAGCTCAATACACTGCGGTATGTCAAAGCAATCAATCCGACTGTGCTGTTTCTTTACACAACACATATACTGTGCAGTCGTTTAAAAGCAGGACACCTTTTAACTAAACGCATTTGCACCGAAAACCTTTCACTTTTTTGCGCCTATTCAAGCACCTAAACGTGCCTTTTAATGCGCGATATGTGAAATTAGATGAAACATTCATAATGTGGGTGCTATTAACGTTTAGCGATGAGCCTGCCCTAACTGAACAGGTGTTTCAGTAGAGTACATTGGCCTCGCTCCCTTCTTTTTTCTGTATCTACATTATATATCATTAAAAAGAAGAAGTCTATTCGCAAAGTGCATGTAATTTTCGATTAAATTATGGACATTTTAACCATACATATATAAAACAAAGTAAAGGAATTGTATATTATGACATATAACGAGCTAGTAACAAAAATAAAAGCAAGCAAAACTGCATGTTTTGTTTTTGAAAAGGGTGAAAGAAATGCAAACAGAGACCGTTTAAATATTTTTATTGATGGGAAAATATTGTTCGAGCGTTTTTGCTACGGCGAGGCCGCCGGCCTTGTGTTTGACATGTGGGCAAGCGGCGTAGAGCAAGACGGCACTATTATCTGGGATTACAGCACGTGCCAAAATAGCAAAAAGAGTGAAGCGCCAAGTAAAATTACTTTTTGCAGTGCAGATTATGTTAGGCTTGACGACAAAGAAGTTAAGTGGAATTGCATTAAAAAGCTAAAATTTGATAGAAAAAACAAATATGGTTTTTTAAAAGTTATGTTAAAACGATAAATATTTCGACTTTATATTTACAAAATGTTTAAAAACGTGTATAATTAAAAAGGCTAACCAACTTTAATATAGACAAATTAGTTTGGTAGCCTTTAATTCGAGGTGTTATATTGTACAAAAACATTATTTTTGACATTGGCGGCGTAATAGTGGAATTTACCCCACAAATTTTCTTGCTCGATAGGTTTGCGAGTGAGACGCTGGAGAAAGAGCTTTATAACTTATCTTTTGGCAGTGAGCAGTGGAAAGCTATGGATTGTGGCCTTTTGTCGCGCAGTGAGGGCAATAAAATTATGCTTGAGAGCGCTGCAAAAATAGGCCGCAAATATGAAATGGAAATGATTATAAGCGACTGGGAA
Source organism: uncultured Bacteroides sp. (assembly GCA_964369785.1). Taxonomy (GTDB): domain Bacteria; phylum Bacillota; class Clostridia; order Oscillospirales; family Ruminococcaceae; genus Ruthenibacterium. Next base: position 11,372 of record CAYJHA010000033.1, on the reverse strand, counting down.
GACATGCTTAAAACAAAAGACGACACTGTAAAACTGATAACGCTTTTAAAAAATAACGGCTATGGGCTGTATTACCTTTCTAACATGGCAGAGGACACTTTTAAAAATTTGCAAAACCGCAGGTTTTGGTCTTATTTTAAAGGTGGGGTTGTATCTTGCAATGTTAAAGTTGCAAAGCCCGATGAAAAAATATTTTTAGGTACAGTGCGCAAGTTTGGGCTTAATGCAGATGAGTGTATTTTTATTGATGATACACCGAAGAATGTAGACGCGGCAAATGCTGTTGGGATAAAATCGATACTATTTCATTCTGCACCGGCGCTTGCGAGAGAACTTACAGAGCTTGGTGTGCAAGTAAGGGCTAAGCGTTAAGGAGCTGTCGAAACTATATAGCACTATACATATTAAAATTTTGGTTTAGGTAATAAAGCGGGGCTGAAATTCTCCGCAAGATATACATAAAATTATAACAAGGAGGCACACACATGGGTTTAATCAAAGCAATTACAGGGGCAGCCGGTGGAGTTTTAGCCGATCAATGGCGCGAGTTTTTTACGTGCGATTCGATAAGTACTGACGTACTAATGACAAAGGGGCAGAAAAAAACCGGTGGGCGTTCATCAAACACAAAAAGCGACGATAACATTATTAGCAATGGCAGCGTTATTGCGGTTGCTGACGGGCAATGTATGATAATTGTAGACAACGGTAAAGTTGCTGAAATATGCGCAGAACCGGGCGAGTTTACATACGATTCTTCAACAGAGCCATCAATTTTCTACGGCGGGCTTGGCACAGGAATTGTAGAAAGCTTTAAAAACATAGGCAAAAGGTTTACATTCGGCGGCGAGCCACCGAAAGACCAACGCATTTACTACTTTAATACAAAAGAAATCAGAAATAATAAATACGGCACACCAAATGCTGTTCCGTTTAGGGTTATTTATGAAAACATAGGCCTAGATATTGAAATTGGCGTTCGTTGCCACGGTGAGTTCTCGTACAAAATTGTTGACCCACTTATGTTCTATACAAATGTAAGCGGCAACGTTTCTGAGGACTTTATGCGTACAGAGCTTGACGGCATGTTGAAAACAGAGCTTGTTACAGCACTTCAACCTGCTTTTGGTAAAATTTCTGCAATGGGCATAAGGTACAGCGAGCTTACTGCCCACACAGATGACATTGCCAATGCTCTAAATGAAGTTTTGAGCGAAAAATGGACAAAATTAAGAGGCCTTAAAGTGTTCTCATTCGGCGTTGCTGTAAGTGTTAGCGACGAAGATATGGCAATGCTACAAGAAGTACAACGCAATGCAACTTTCAGAAACCCTACAATGGCGGCGGCACACCTTGTTGGCGCACAAGCACAGGCTATGCAAGATGCAGCTAATAACCAAGGCGGCGGTGGCGCATTTATGGGCTTTGCAGGCATGAACATGGCGAACGGTGCAGGCGGCATGAACGCAGGCAACTTGTTTGCAATGGGCCAACAGCAACAGCCACAAGCACCTCAAGGTGGCGCACCTGCAGCTGCACCGGCAGCGCCGCAAGGCGGCTGGGCTTGCGCATGCGGCAATGGCGGCAACGCAGGCAAGTTCTGCAACAACTGCGGCAAACCAAAACCACAAGACGCCGAGGGATGGGCATGTGGTTGTGGCGCTACAAACAAAGGCAAGTTCTGCCAAGAGTGTGGTAAGTCAAAACCGGCGGGCGCACCACTTTATCAGTGTGATAAATGCGGCTGGAAACCCGCGGACCCTAAAAACCCACCTAAATTCTGCCCTGAGTGCGGAGACGTTATGGATGATAATGATACAAAATAAGCTTATTATAAAATGTTATAATTGAGAAAAGCCCACCGAATTGTTATTCGGTGGGCTTTTTAATGGCTCTTTGCTAATAGTTGTGGTAAACCCGAAAAATGAAGAAATGCAAAGCATATAAACAGCGTTTGTTAAACATAATTTTAAGTATACTTTAGTTTTGTGGTATAATATAAATATATACTAAATAGCGGAGGAATAATATGCGCTTACTTTTATGCGAAGACGAAATACAGCTTTCAAACGCACTTGTTAAAATATTAAAGCACTACAATTACAGTGTAGATGCTGTTTTTGATGGCGAAGATGCCACAGAATATATAAACAGCGGCAATTATGACGCCGTTATTTTAGACATTATGATGCCGAAAATTGACGGCTTGACAGTTTTGAAAAATATAAGGCAAGGCGGCAACAACGTGCCTGTTATTATGCTCACGGCAAAGTCTCAAGTAGACGATAAAGTTACAGGGCTTGATTTTGGCGCAAACGATTACCTAACAAAACCGTTTGAAACAAAAGAACTGCTTGCCAGAATAAGGGCGATGACAAGAAGTGTTTCAGACAGCGTTTCGTCTATTTTAACGGCAGGAAATTTACAGCTAAACCGTAAAACATTCGAGCTTTACACAGAAAGCGGCAATACAAAGCTTGCAGGTAAAGAATACCAAATGATGGAGCTTTTGATGATGAATAAAGGGCAAGTTATAGCAACAGAGCGCCTAATGGAAAAGGTTTGGGGCTATGAAAGCGACGCCGAAATTAATGTGGTTTGGGTTAATATTTCAAACTTACGCAAAAAGCTGGCCGCATTAAATGCAAATGTAAAAATTAAGGCTACAAGAAACACAGGTTATTCGCTGGAGGAAGACAAATGCTGAAAAAACTGCAGAAAAAATTCGTTCTGCTTACAACTGCAATAAGCGTTATTGTGCTTATTGTAATTGCTGTATCTGTAAACGTAGCAAATTATATTTCTATGATTAACCACGCGAATGAAGTATTAAATTTGCTTATTACCGGTGAGTTATCAATGTACACAAGCATTGGCGATAATGCTAGCAGTAATGTGCAAGGAGAAGAAAACTTTAGCGACAATACAAGCGAAAGCAGCGAAAACGAACATGGCGGCACAGGCGGCATTAACGGAAGCGTTGCCCCACCACCACACAGAAGCAACTTTGCGAAAGAAATTGCTTTTACTACACGGTATTTTGTTGTTAGAAGTAATGCGCAAGATGAATTTAATTATGTAGACACGAAAAATATCTCTTATATTTCACCGGAAGATGCTGTAACCCTTGCCGCGCAAGTTAACAGCAGTGAGAAATTAAGTGGAACAATAGACGATTTTAAATACACAAAAGTCGAAAACCCCATAGGCTATTCATATTATTTTTTAGACATTGAAGAAGAAATTATAAATTTTGAGCGTTATGTTCGCTTTTCTGCACTTATAGCACTGGGTGCAAGTGGCTTTATTTTTGCACTGTCGTGTATATTTTCAAAAAAGGCGGTTGCGCCCATAGCACTAAGCTACGAAAGGCAAAAAACATTTATAACAGACGTTAGCCACGAGTTTAAAACGCCGCTTACTATTATAAAAGCAGACAGTGAAGTTATAGAGCTGGAAAACGGCGAAAGCGAGTGGACGAGTAGCATAAACACGCAGGTTAAGCGGCTTAACAGCCTTGTTGAAAACCTTGTTTCGCTTACAAAATTAGACGAACAGCAAACTAAAATTGTTAAAACACAGCTTAATTTAAGCGATATTACAAGCGATGTTTTGAAAGAATTTTCTTCTGCTATGCAAAACAAAAATTTAACACTCAACACAAATATTAAAGGCGAAATGCTTATAAACGGCGATGAAAAAGCTATATGCAATTTGCTTGGCATACTTTTAGAAAATGCCGTGAAATATGCACCTGAAAGCAGCGAGGTTTTTACAAGCGTTTATGAGAAGGCGGGCAAAAAAATATTTAGCATAAAAAATAGCTGTGATGATTTTGAAATAGGCAAACATAACGAGCTTTTTGACAGATTTTATAGAAATGATAAGGCGAGAAACAGCGAGAGCAAAGGCTTTGGCATAGGGCTTTCAATAGCAAAAGCTATATGCGATATGCACGGCGCAAAAATTACGGCAGAGAGCAAAACAGGCGGCGAAATAATTTTTACTGTTGTGTTTTAATACGCTGAGGCACCCTTGAAAGGGTGCCTCAGCGTGTCAAAAAAGGTATAGTGTTTCGTCATTATGACGAATATTAAAAGTTTTACTAAATTTTTTTCAAAAAATTTCAGGTTCTTAGGGCAGAGCCCTAAGGCGTTTTCCACAGAAAACGCAATCTTTTGCCTTAAAAGAGCATTTTTGAAGGTGAATTTGCCAATTTATTGGCAAAGAGGAAACTTTTTGAGATAAAAAAAGTTTCCTTACCGCTGCCCGTTTGCGCAACTTTTTTTAGTGCATGGGTTTTTTGACAGTCTGAAGCACCCTTGAAAGGGTACTTTTTTAGCAATTTTTTTTAATAATATAAGCTTTTTCACAGCTTTTTCACAAAACATCACACAAAACTTTAAGTACATTTAAGTTTGGGCGTATATAATAAACTTAACACAAATTTAACGAGGTGATAACATGAGCACTCCGCAAACAATTTTTGCAAGAAGCGAAATAAAATATAAACTTACAAAAAGCCAGCATGAGCTGCTATGTGAAGCAATGAAAAATTACATGCAGCAAGACGAATACGGCAGGCATAAAATTTCAAACATATATTTTGATACAAGCGACTATAAAATTATACGCCACTCAATTGAGAAGCCAAAATACAAAGAAAAGCTGCGCCTTAGAATATACGGCGAGCCAAGCAGCGAGAGCACCGCATTTATAGAGCTTAAAAAGAAATACAACGGCATAGTTTATAAACGCAGAATTTTATCCTCACAAAATGATGCGTGTAAATATTTAATAAGCAACAAACCACTTAGCGAGAATTCTCAAATTAAAAACGAGATAGATTATTTTATGAGCAAGAGCGGTGAGCTTTTGCCCAGGGTGTATTTATCTTACGAGAGAGAAGCTTATTTTTGCAATACAGATGAAAACTTGCGCATGACGTTTGACTTTAACATAAAAATGCGCGACAGTGAAGTATCGCTTTCGGCCAGCGAGAATGACGTTGATGTTTTAGACAAGAACTATGTTTTAATGGAAGTTAAAACATTGAACGGCTTACCGTTTTGGCTTGTTAATTTTTTAAGCGAGAACAAAATATATAAAACGTCTTTTTCAAAATACGGCACAGGTTACGAGCAATTTATACTGCCAAAATTTATAAATGCACGGAGGGCAAGCAATGCTTGACACAGTTTTTAGCGGAATTTTCAGCACTGAGGGTGCAATTAACTTATCACTTTCAGACTTTTTTATTTGTATGGCGTCATCAATAGTTTTAGGTATATTAACAGCAAAAGTGTATGCACTTAAAACTAAGTGCACGCAAGGCTTTCTTGCCACTTTGGCAATGCTGCCGCTTGCAGTTACAATGGTTATTATAATGGTAAACGGCAACATTGGGGCAGGTGTTGCGGTTGCAGGTGCGTTTAGCCTTGTGCGTTTTCGCTCTGTTCCCGGCACAGCTAAAGAGATTGGCGCCATTTTTACGGCTATGTGCACGGGCCTTACAATAGGCATGGGGTATATTGCTTTTGCGGCATTGTTTGCAATTATTGCGTGCGCATTTATGCTTGCTTTAAATATTAGCGAGTTTGGCAAGCAAAACAAAGCAACAAGAACACTGCACATAACAATACCCGAAGATTTAAACTACACAGATGTTTTTGATGACATTTTTAAAAAATATTTGAACAGCTCTGATTTAATATCGGCAAAAACCACAAATATGGGCAGCTTGTTTAAACTTAGCTATGACATAGAGCTAAAAAGCACAGACAGTGAAAAAGAGTTTATAGACGAACTGCGCATTAGAAACGGCAATTTAGAGATAATTATAACAAAGCAAGATTTGCTTCAAATTGGGCTTTAACAACATAGTGCCATAATAAACTTAATAAGTTAAATTTGGCACTTACAACTTATACAGAAAACATTTGAATAATAATAAAAAAACAAATTAGCATATTAACGGCGCTAATAGTGGCTGTGTTTATGCTTTCTTCATGTGCCGATTTTACAACTGAAAACCAAACACAGGCGCAAGCACAAAAACAAAATAAAAGTGGGCAAACAGCAAGCAACGAAACTACATTATTACAAAGCACAGCATTAACAAGCGCTGAAATTGAGTATAACTTTGAGGGCTTAACTAAAGATTTAAGCGACAGCCCCAAAATAGTAAAAGACGAGAACGGGCAGGAAGTAGAGGCCTCTTCCCAGACTGTCGAAAAACCTATATTTTAAAAATGCGTTTCGTCAAAATGCACAAACAAAAAGGATAAAATGTAGGGGTTGGCGTCCAGGGCATGCCTGAAAAGCGCCACAAATGGGCAAAAAACGGGGCGTCGAGGACGCCGCCCCCTACAAATGACGTCATAGTTTTGTGCAATATTTTTCGGGGTACACCTTTTTTGACACGCTGAAAAGAGGCGAACACAATTGTTCGCCTCTTCTCTTTACATATTTTGTTTGCCAAAGCAAATTTCAAAAAACTGAAATTATTTAAGCTCGATTTTTGCGCCTGCTTCTTCAATTTTCTTTTTAATTTCTTCAGCGTCTGCTTTGCTTGCAGCTTCTTTAAGTGTTTTAGGTGCGTTGTCAACAAGCTCTTTAGCTTCTTTCAAGCCAAGGCCGGTTGCTTCTTTAACTGCTTTAATAACAGCCATTTTGTTTGCGCCAACGTCTGCAAGAACAACGTCAAATTCTGTTTTCTCTTCGCCACCGCCAACTGCAGGGCCGCCGCCTGCTACCATAACAGGTGCTGCAGCGCTAACGCCGAACTCCTCTTCGATAGCTTTAACAAGGTCGTTCAACTCAAGAACGGTCATAGATTTTACTTCTTCGATCATAGCTTTAATATCAGCCATTGTATTAATCCTCCAAAAATTTAATTTGTTTTAGTTTGTTTTGTTTACCACAGCGCAAGCGCTGGTTTAGCTTAAAATGTCGGCAATAATTTATGCCGCACCGCCAGCTTCTTTTTGGTCTGCAACTGCTTTAATACCAACTGCAAGGCCACGCAAGTTACCTGTAAGTGCACTAAGCAGCATAGAAAGTAGCCCCTCGCGGCTTGGTAGTTCTGCAATAGCTGAAACTTCTTCAGCTGACATAACTTTACCTTCCATGTAACCTGATTTGATTGTGAAAGCACCCTTTGAATCTTTCGCAAATTTGTTCAAGATTTTAGCAGCTGCAATCGGGTCTTCGTTTGAAATAGCAATGGCAGAAGAACCTGTCATTTTTTCTTTCAAGCCCTCAAGCTCTGTGCCCTCAACAGCAAAACGCAGCATTGTGTTTTTAATAACAGAGTATTCAATACCTGCACCACGAAGCTCTGCACGCAATTTTGTGTCTTTCTCAACAGAAATACCTTTGTAGTCTACAAGAACACCTGCAACAGAAGCGTTTAGCTTATCTTTTAAAGCGGCAACATAAGCCTGTTTCTCACTTAAAACTTTCTCACTTGGCAATATTTTCACCTCGTTTCATTTTTGCTTTTTAAAATTAAACGTAAAAAGCCTCTTTCCCACTTGCGAGAAAGAGGCATAAAAAGCATAATTACCTAAGTATATAGGTTAAAATGTAATTCACGCGTTTCTCGGTAGGCAGGTTTAAACCTTTACGCTAATGCGCCTACTGTCTTTAAAACAGCTATATGATTATATCATATATTTTGGAACCGGTCAAGTTTTTGGCAAATTTTTATAATTATGCGCCAAACTTAGCACCGTTAAGCTTAATGCCGGGGCCCATTGTTGAAGCCACTGTTACACTCTTAACGTATTGACCTTTTGCGGCACTTGGTTTTGCTTTGATAATAGCTTCCATAACAACTGTTACGTTTTCATCAAGCTTGTCTGCGCCGAAAGACGCTTTGCCAACAGGCACGTGAATGATGTTTGCTTTATCTAAGCGATACTCAATTTTACCCGCTTTTGCTTCTGTTACAGCTCTGCCAACATCCGGTGTAACTGTGCCGGCTTTTGGGTTAGGCATAAGGCCACGCGGGCCTAAAACTTTACCCAAACGGCCAACAAGGCCCATCATGTCGGGTGTTGTAACTAAAACGTCGAAGTCTACAAAGCCTTCGTTTTGAATTTTTGCAACAAGGTCAGCGTCACCAACCATCATTGCGCCTGCTTCTTCGGCTGCCTTTGCAGCATCGCCTTTAGCAATTGCAATAACTCTAACGTCTTTACCTGTTCCGTGCGGCAATACAACTGCGCCGCGAACTTGTTGGTCTGCATGGCGGCTGTCAACGCCTAGGCGAACGTGAAGTTCAACCGTCTCGTCAAATTTAGCCTTTGCAGTTTTACAGCAAATTTCTAAAGCCTCTTTGCTGTCGTATAGTTTTGTTCTGTCGACAAGCTTTTTGCTGTCGATATAATTTTTTCCCTGTTTCATTACTATCCTCCTGTGGTAAAATCGGAAATTTCCTCCCACTAATGGCGGGTGTTATTAGAAAAATCAGCCTTCAACCGTAACGCCCATGCTACGGCATGTGCCTGCTATCATGCTAACTGCTGTGTCTAAGTTTGCAGCATTCAAGTCCGGCATTTTTGTTTTGGCGATCTCCTCTAATTGCGCACGAGTAATGCTTGCAACTTTTGTTTTGTTGGGAACGCCTGAACCGCTCTCGATGTTTAATGCTTTTTTAATAAGCACAGCAGCGGGAGGGGTTTTTGTGATAAAGCTGAACGAACGGTCGGCATATACTGTTATAACAACAGGAATAAGATAACCGATGTCCTTTTGTGTGCGCTCATTGAATTCTTTAGTAAAAGAAACAATGTTAACACCATGTTGACCGAGCGCCGGACCAACAGGTGGTGCCGGTGTAGCTTTGCCGGCAGGAATTTGGAGCTTAATATACCCCGTTACCTTTTGAGCCATGAATTGTGCACCTCCAAAAAATTGTGGTTAATTGCGAGCCTTGCCTCGTGCAAAACTCTCCCACGAGCATGAGAACATGCTCTATCAAAACGTTTAAATAGCCTTGCAATTTAAATTGCTAAAAACCGCAATGCTAAAAAACGAAATTGATCGGATTAAAAATTATAAAGGCTTAACTTGCGTAAAGCTTAGCTCTGCAGGCGTTTCGCGCCCGAACATGCTAACTATTACGTCTACTGTTTTCGCCTCGTTGTTTATCGACTGAACTACGCCGATAAAGCCTGCCATAGGACCTTCTGTAATTTGTACGTTATCGCCTTGAGCATAGTCAAGTTGAACTGTTTGTTTTTCAACCCCAAGGTTTGCAACTTCTGCGTCTGAAAGCGGAATGGGCTTAGATGTAGAACCAACAAAGCCTGTTACGCCGCGTGTGTTGCGCACAATGTACCAGCTTTCGTCTGTCATTATCATTTTAACTAAAACGTAGCCGGGGAACAATTTGCGCTCTACTTCGCGTTCTTTACCGTCTTTCACTTCCGAAACCATTTCGGTTGGAACTTTTACGTCGCAAATAAAATCTTTCAAACGGCGGTTTTCCACCATTTTCTCAAGGTCGGTTGAAACTTTGTTCTCGTAGCCGGAATAAGTATGCACAACATACCATCTGGCGTTTTTGTCGTGTTCTTCTGCCATGAACCGGCCCTCGCTTTCTAAGTTTTTAGTTAAACAGCGTCAATTATTAAACGCAAAATAAAGCCAAAAAGTGTGTCCAGCCCAAATATAATTAAAGCGGCAAACAAAACAACAACAAGTACAATAAGTGTGTTATGGAAGATTTGTTTCCTACTGGGCCAAGCAACTTTTTTCATTTCGCCAAATGTATCGCGAAAGAATTTGCCAATTCTTTTGAAGCCGTTGCCCATGCGTTTAAAAAAGCCGGGCTTTTTCTCTGTTCTTTCTGTCATTTGAACCTCAGCCTTTCTTATTTTGTCTCGCGATGAGGAACATGCTTTTTACAAAAACGGCAATACTTCTTCATCTCCAGCCTGTCAGGGCTGTTCTTTTTGTTTTTCATTGTGTTATAGTTACGTTGTTTGCATTCTGTGCATGCTAGTGTAATTTTCACTCTCATTTTCGGCACCTCCATTAAATGTGGTTAAAGCTGAAATATAATTGTATATCAGCCGTTTGTAAGCCTCCCTCACAGAGCAGGCAGTGCGCTTAACGTACAATAAAAATGCGCACAAAAAAATAGACCTGCAAAAGAGGTAAAACTATAATAACATAAACGAATAGTCAAGTCAAGCATTTTGGCAAAGTTTATTGTTGCTATTTCTTGCTAATTACTATTTAAACCATTTCAAATCTCCCGACATGTTAAGCTGAACAATAATTGTAACAATAATTGGCACACCTAAAAGCCCTAAAAGCCCAAAAAGGTGCAAGCCCACAAACATGCATATAAGCGTTACAAGCGGGTAAAGCCCTATTTGGTTGCCAACAACGTGCGGCTCCAGCGTTTGGCGCACAACAGTTATAATTGCGTACAAAATTAATATGCCAATGCCCAGCGGAAAACGCCCTAAAATAAGCGCAATAATTCCCCACGGAATAAGAATTGTGCCCGTGCCAAGAACAGGTAAAATGTCTACAACGGCGGTTACAAAAGCAAGCAAAATAGCATTGTCTACGCCTAGAAGTGAATAGCCAATGAATAGCTCAACAAAAGTTATGCTTAAAAGAATTGCGTACGCACGTGCAAACTTTACAAGCACGCCAAAACTTCTGGACTTTGCCGCAAGCAATGTAACACGAATTTTCTCGGGCAATAATTTAAGCAAGAACGAAACAATTCTATCATAATCAGTAACAAAGAAGAACGAGGATATTATTGTAATTAAAAACTCAAATATCAGCGTTGGCACACTTGTTGCAAAAGACGTTGCAGAGCTTATGGCACTGCTGGAAATGCTTGTAACAAGCGAAGAAATTGATGAAATAATAGTGCTCTCGTCAATAATTGCAACTTGAGCTATATTGGGGTTAAACTGTGAGAAAAATTGCTCAATAGCTGCACTTGCCTGCAATAAGGCGGGCTCAACCTGGTTTGTGTAAATTTGCGGCAAGCTTAAAAACAAGCTGTTTATAAACATTATTATCTGGCTGCCGGCAAGAACAACAAACATTACAAAAACGCAATAAAAAGCAATTAGAGTTAGCACTGAAACAGTTTTTTGTTTTATATTAGACTTTTTGCATATAAAGCGAATAGCCGGTTGCAAAATGTAAGCTATAATAAAAGCGATTATAAACGGCATAATAAGCGGCGCTATAAAAACAAGCGCAAAATATACAAGCCCAAAAATTAAGCAGTAGTACAAAAATTTAATAATAAACGCGCGCATTTTTTCAATATTCATGTATAAGTGTGCCCTTTCTGCGCCTTCGGCGCCTTGCAAATGTATGTGTGTGAA
>CAYJHA010000032.1:0-19688 GCA_964369785.1 uncultured Bacteroides sp. | reverse complement strand
CTGTTGAGTCGGGTAAATTCGCACTCATTAGGCCTTCGCCGTATTCAAATTCTAGTTTCATATTTATCAATTCCTTTTTGTTTTATTTAACTAAAAGCATAGGTAAAATTTGTTATTATCAAATACACGCCCATAAAAGACATCAAAAGATTTACTGTAAATTTTATTTTTTCCACATTCATTTTTTTTACAAACTTGCGCCCAAACCACAAGCCAATTAGCAATGGAATGATGCTTGCGAAAAAAATTGTAAAAGACTGTTTTGGAATTGCATTTGACATTGCCAAAACTACAACTTGCTGCGAAAACATAAGCTGATAAGTTGTAATCATTGTGGCATAAAATGCGTTTTTGTCTTCTTCCAACTCTTTAATATTCAAATAATAAATTACAAGCGGCGGGCCTGCCATGCTTGCAATAGCTGAAAAAAAGCCGCTAATTATGCCTGCAATTGCGCCTATCCACCATTTTGGCTTAAAAACAATTTTATTATTACAAAGTACGTTGAAAATTCCAAAAACGGCAAGTAGTACACCTAATAAAAACGTCAACTGTTCACCGTTTGACACATTTAAAACAAGTGTTCCCACATAAGTTCCAACATAGCTGAAAATTAATGGAGTAATTAGTATTTTCCACTTTATTTTTTTCCACATAAAAATAACAGGTGCAAAAAACACAAATGACATTAATTTTATGCTTATCATAAGTGGCAAATACGGAAAAAAGAACGATGCCGTAGCGATAGTTATCATGCCATGCCCCATTCCGCTAATTCCCTGAACGGCACCGGCTATTACAGAGATAACAACAAAAAAAACATACTCCATTTATCATCCTTTTACATGCTTTAATATAAATATAGATAAAAGCTAATTTAAAACAACATATTTAATACTAATATATTATTTTTTATTGCCCTCTTCCTCTTCACCTTTTCGAACACTGTTTAAAATTTCAATATCAAAACCTAATTTTTCAAATGTGTCGTAAAAAGCAAAAATACGCCCTGCATTTGGGCCTACACCCTCGCCGTATAAAACTCTGTCTATACCTTTTGAGTCAAAATATTCTTTTACGGGCTCTTGGTGGTCTACCATAAATTTAATGTGGTGCAGCCCTAACCCGTTTGGTGTTTTTTCTAAGTAATCAAACCACACACTGTTGCCACTTATTGGCTGAATAATTTCTAGCTCTATATTATCCCACATGTAAAAGCAGAATTTACCTGTAAAATTCCCTTCTTTTTCATGGTATACGCGTGTTACATTTTCGTGCCCTTCGGGCGGGAAGCTCGCTATTCTAAAATCTTTCATGCCCATAATTTCATCGAAATTTTTAAGCGTTGTGTCTAAGTCTTTGCATATTATACCTATTTGTATAGGTGCTTTAAACATTTCAAGAGGATTCATAATTTTTTTCTCCTTTAAACAATTGTTATTTATTATAAAACCGCAATATTATGCAGTTTTAATATATATAATAATGCCTTGCTCATTTTTTGCTTTTATCATAAGGCAAGCAGCTTTCTCTTTCTATCAAATCAAATGGCAAGCTAATCTTAACCTTATAATTTCTGTTGCTGTTAATTTTATCAACCAATGTTTGTGTTGCAAGCACGCCAAGGCTATCTTTATCAATGTTTAATGTAGTTAACGGTGGTAAAATATATTTAGACAAATCTACATTGTCAAAGCCTGTTATTGATATATCTTCAGGCACATTAATCCCCGCATCTCTGAATGCTTTTATTGCGCCAATTGCTACCATGTCGTTGTTGCAAACATAAACAGAGGGCAAATCTTTTAAGGTGTATTTTTTAAGATGATTAGAAACGGCATTGTAAGCGTCTTCAACATAAGATGTAGTTTTTATATTATACTTTTCTTGTAACCGAACATTATTTTCATTTAAAGTTTTACAATAGGTTTCATACCTATATTCATTTATCATAACGCTCTCGTCATAAATTATGCCATCGCCAATAAAGCCTATTTCAGTATGCCCAAGTTCAATTACATACTCAACAATTTTTTTTATGCCTTTTTTAGAATCGCAAATTACTTCATCAAAATTTCTATCAATTTCGTTTACACCTGTATATACAATGTTATCAAAATTCTTCTCAATAAATAATATAAACTCTTTTTTTACACGCCCCATTATAATTATTCCATCAACAAGATGTTGCAAAGTAAAGTTTTTTATTTCTTCAAGGCTTTTATCGTATGTTGGTAATGTGTACGCAACTGTAAAACCAATTCTGTTTGCTTCTTTATTAATGGCTGCTACAATAGTAGAAAAAAACGGGTCGTTCATTACATCTTTACTTGAAACACAAACACACCCAATTTTTTTTAAGTTTCCTTTAAACTTCGCATCAATACTTTCCAAATTAATGTCACTGCGAATGCTTGGCGAGTAGCCTACCCTATTAATAATTTCCCAAACTTTCTGTGCTGTTTTTTTACTCGCCGGTTTTTTTGTGTCACCGTTTATTATTCTTGAAACTGTTGAAATAGATACATTAGCAATTTCTGCTATTTCTTTTAAAGTTGCCATTGAATATCACCCTCAATATTTTACTACTATGCATTGTTTATAATTAAAATTATTATATAAAAACACAGTAATTTACTATTTGTATTTACATTCTGAATGTAAAAATTATTATCCAAAAATCCAAATAATTGCAAATAGATATTCCCATATTTGGATTATAACATATTAAGAAAACATAGTCAATTGTAACAAATTTATAAATAACACTGCCTTTATTTGTTTAATTTAACTTGTTTTTTTGCGTTTCCACTAAAAATGCAAATTTAAAACGTTAAAGCAAAAAATTCTCCAAAAACTACAAAGGTTCATCATTTTAACTTATTTTTATTGAATTTTCCAAAAGTAAATTATAATTTTCTTCACTTAGTGAAGAATGGTAAAAAAGCTTAAAAAATTCATATACTTTAGCTTCAAAATCGTAATCTGAGTAGCTCGAATAAAATAATTCTGTATACCACATCATTCCTAAATATTGTTGAACAGACGGCGGAGTCCCCGTCCAATTATAAGGCAGCAAAGGCGTTTCATAGTAATTTTTATTTTTTATTGCAGTCAAGCTGTTCCATGTTTGGTGCTTTGTTACATCATTGAAAATATTATTATTGCCAAAAATTATATAATCGGGGTTCCAAAGCAACAGCTGCTCAAAGTCCACCTCGTTGCCCATTCCGCTTGTTGTTGCAAAATCAATCTCTGCTACATTATCCGCCATTAAATCAATAAGCTCGCTGTAATACGAATTTTTTGCAACTACATTCAGGCCATCTTCACCTTGCAAATATATTATTTTTACTTTTTCATCACCTACTTCGTTCAAGATATTTATTGTGCTATCATATATATCCTCGCAAAAATTAGCAAGCTTTTGTGCCTCTTGCTCTTTTGATAGCAATTCACCTAAAACTTCAAAAGCTTCAGCATTGCCTTTTAAATTTGTAGATATATGTATCACAGGTATATCCAACTTATCTTGCAGGTAATCTAAATCTTCCGTAATCCCTGCTTTTGCTTCTCCCATATCAATTATAATATCGGGGTCTGCAATAAGTAGGCTCTCAAAATTCAGCTCACCTTGTGTGCCGAACAGCTTGCCTAAATAAGGCAGGTTATGATACTGCTCAGGAATATATACTTTTGCTTCTTCGCTCCACTTGCCGGCTGTTCCAACCAGCTTTTCAGGGGCTATTGCAAATATCATCATTTGTGCTATATCGCCGGTTACAGCTATTTTTTCTATTTTTGTTGGTATAACTACTTCGCGTTTTAACGAATCGATAAATATTTCTTCTGCTTTTTGGTTTTCTATGCTATTTTCACTCTCAAAACTACAAGCAGAAACAAGTGCCAAAACAATTATTAATAATACAAATTTTATTGTTTTTTTCATATTAAGCCCTTTGTTATTTAATGGATTATGCAATTTACAATTGCAAAGGTGTAAGAAATTTGTTTTTACTTTCATTTGTTGTGTTCATGTATACTTTCACGCCGTATAATTCCTCAATTAATGCTTCGTTTATAACACTTGACGGCTCACCATCTGCTATTATTTTTCCGCCTTTTATTGCAAGCACTTTGTTGAAGAACATTAAAACTTGGTTCGGGTTATGTATGGCTTGTATAATAATATAACCATTATCAGCCATTTTTTTAATTTGCAGTAATACTTTTATTTGATTTGCATAATCCAAATTCGAAGTGGGCTCATCCATTATTATTATTTTGGCATTTTGCGCAAGCGCCCTTGCTATTAGAACAAGCTGGCGTTCTCCGCCTGAAATTTTAGTATAATTTTTATCGTGCAAATGCTCTATGCCAACCCTGTTTAAACATTCTTTTGAAAAATCTAAATGCTTTTTACCGGGAAATTCAAAATAATTTAAATTAGATGTTACGCCCATTAGCACCATTTCCGCAACAGAATAATTAAATGCATTATAATTCAATTGCGGAATATATGCTATTTTCTTTGCTAATTGCCTTCTGCTTAAATTCGCAGTATTAAATCCATCCACGCTAATTTTGCCCGAATATTTTTTTACAAGGCTTAAAATGCACTTAAACAAGGTGCTTTTGCCAGCACCGTTAGGGCCTAGAAGTGCGCAAAACCCACCTTGCTCTATTGTGAAATTTATATTTGATAATATTTCATTATCGCTATATTTAAAACTTAAATTATCCACTTGTAAATTCATTTTCAGCCGCCTTTTTTAGTAATAAGATAAATAAAAAACGGTGTGCCTATTGCTGCTGTTAAAATGCTTATAGGTAATTCTGTTAATAAAATTGTTCTTGCAATATTATCAATACACAGCATAAAAAAGCCGCCAAACAGCATTGTGCTAGGTAACAGCTTTCTAAAATCGTCGCCAACAATTTTCCTGCATACATTTGGCACAATCAAGCCCGTCCAGCTTATTACCCCACAAACAGCAACCGAAGCCGAAGTTATAAGTGTTGCACATATTATAATTAATACACGAATTAAATTTAAATTAATCCCTAAGCTCCTTGCTTCATCGTCATGCAAAGTTAAAATATTCATTTTCCAGCTAAGCAAAAACATTGGCAGTACACCTATTATAAACGGAATTATTAAAAATTGCACACTGCTTAAATCTGATGACGAAAACCCTCCCATAAGCCAAAATGTTATTTGCGGTAGCTCATTATTAGGGTCAGCCGATAGCTTTAAAAAGCTTGTTGCAGCTGTAAAAAAATTGCCTACTATTATGCCCGAAAGTACAATACCTACAATTCTTTTTGTTTTTGTGAACTTACTTATAAAAACCGCAACCCCAACTGCCAGCAGCCCAAAAGTAAATGATAAAAGCATAATTCCACTGTTATTAAGCCCAATTAAAATTGCTAATATAGCCCCAAACGACGCACCGCTGCCAGCCCCCAAAATATCGGGTGAGGCTATATTATTTTGCAGCACGCCTTGAAAGCACGCCCCGGCTAAGGAAATTGCCATTCCCACCATCAAAGAGGTTACTATTCTTGGAAAGCGTATATTAAATAAAACTGTGCTTGCATTGTCACTAATATCATAATTGAGATTGAAAGCTTCGTTTAAAATTATTTTAAACACATCTAAAGGCTCAAGTGGGTATCTGCCAATTGCAAATGAAAAAATTATTAGTAGAAATAAAGCAATACAACTAATAATTAACAGCGCATTATATGGTATATTTTTAAGCTTCATTCTCTCTCCTTCTTTTCACTTTCACAGTTTTTTAATATGTTGTCAGCGGCAAATTGTTGAAGCTTTCTAAATTGTTTATAAGTTGTGCGTATTCTTGCTTTGTATTAATGTTGTAATAATCAGCACAAAGCAACCCCCCTATTTCCAAAAAGCATGTGTCATCATCAAACAAACACATCAATTTATAATTTCCTTTGCTAATATTTTTTTCAATAACATCAAGTTTATTTTTATTATACACACCTAGCAAAGGGTTAATTTTCCCATTAATTTTTGCAATAACTGTCTTTTTTGCTTTATTGTACTCAATTAACATTTTATTTATTATAATATCGTTAACAGTTGGAAAATCGCATGAAATTACAAATATGCAATTTGTGGTTACATTGCTAAGCGCAGTATATATGCCGCCAATCGGCCCTATGTTTTCCACTTTATCAACTATTATTTCTTGCCCCTCGAAGTTAAGTTGTTTTTCATTATTGCACGAAATTACAAGGTTATCGAAATTACTCAACTTGTATATTATATGTTGCAAAAATGTATATTTCCCAAGCTTTAAATTCGCTTTTTCGAAACCTTCCATTCTTGTGTTTTTCCCGCCACATACTACTACTGCTGTGCAATCTGTTATAGTTTTTTTTACTAAACGCCTGTTTAGTATTCTATCAATTTCATCATTTACCATGGTCAACATATTAATGTTACTGAACTTATTTTGTATTTTATTTAACATGTAAACAAACAACTTTTCTATTACCCTAATATTACTGAAATTGTATAGTTTAAACCACGCAAGAAGCGAAATATAATTGTCTTCTATTTTCCCCTTTTCGTAACATTCAAAATCAATTCCGTAAATTTTATTGTTTGAGAACATAAAATTCTTATAGTGAAAATCTGTTAGTTTTAAATATGTATTGTGCAGTTTATACGTGTGTTCATTAAACAAATCAAGCCATAACATTAACTGCTTGAAAATAGTTGTTGCTTCACTAAATTCAATTGTACCATTATTTAAATTTTCAAGTACCTCATATAAAGTTTTGCCGTTAATTTCACAAAACTCTATTTCGTTTTTTTTCACGCTTGTAATTTTTGCAGCCATATCAAATTCACTAAGATATTTCACCATATACAGTTCCATATCAAATGCAATTTTACTACTATAAGTTTTTATAACATTTTTCATAGTTCACCACATAAAAATCTCATTAACCGGCACATTTTAAGCAAATTTTTCATTGCTTTCATCCTTTTAAATTATACCAATTCGGTAAAACAAAGTCAATTTTAATGCTGTGTAATTCTTTTGTTTAAAGTGCTTTTTAGCGCCTTAATTACGTGGACAAAACACAGTAAATATGGTATAATTAATAGTAAATTCAGCGCTGTTAAATTACTGTTTTAATGAGTAAAATAACATCAATTTTAATGAAATGAACTTATTATTAATAACAGGTGATAAAATGAAAAAATTAGGCTTTGTTTATAACATGGATAAATGTTTAGGCTGTAAAGCTTGCCAAATGGCATGTAAAGACAAACACAAATTAATGCAAAGCGAGTTTTTTCGTCGTGTAGATAATGTGCCTTATGAAAAATCGCACGTCCACTTGTCGCTTTCTTGCAACCATTGCGAGAGCCCTGCATGTGTAAGCATATGCACTACCGGCGCAATGTATAAAGCTGTTGACGGAACTGTTCAGCACAAAAGCGGTTTGTGCATAGGTTGTGGTAAGTGCACATGGAGTTGCCCTTATGGGGCTGTAAGTTTAAGCAAAACAAAAGGCATTGCTACTAAGTGTACATCATGTTCTGATTTAAGGGCAAAAGGTGAGCTGCCTGCTTGTGTTAATGCATGTATCTCTCACTGTTTGGAATTCAAAGTTATTGAGAATAACAGCACCATTCTTCCTGAATTTATTGCCGGTGCCGATAAAACCAACCCTTCCTTGATAATTGACACAAAGGATATTTAATATGTGCGATAATATTGTAATTATAGGCAATGGAATTGCCGGGCTAAATTGTGCTGAACAATTAAGAAAATTAAATAGCACTTGCAACATTACTTTAATAGGCAACGAGCCATATTTAACATATTCAAGGCCAATGATTAGCAAAGCACCTTTAATTGGCTTTGATATTAATAATTTTTTAGTACATACAAATGAATGGTATACGCAAAATAATATTAATATTATTTTAAACACAAATGTTCTTAAAATAAACGAATATGAAAAGACAGTACTTTTTGAAAACGAACAGGTTTTGCCTTACGATAAATGTGTGCTTGCAACAGGGGCAGCCAGTTTTCGCCCGCCCTTGCCCGGCGCCGACAAAAAAGGTGTTTTTGTTGTTAGAACGAACGAAGATATATCTAATATTCGCACTTATTGTTTAAATGCTAAAACAGCTGTTGTTATTGGCGGCGGCGTTATAGGGCTTGAAATTGCATACGAGCTTCACAACAGGGGCCTTGTTGTATCAATTGTAGAAAGAGAGCAGTATTTAATGGAAAGATTGCTCGATCGCGAGTCGAGCCTGGTTCTTCAAGCTATTATAGAAAGCCAAGGTGTAAAAGTTTTTACAGGTGTTGAAACAAAGTGTTTAAACGCAAGCGAATATGTAGATAGTGTATCGCTATCAAATAGCACTACTTTACCGGCAGATATTGTTATATTATGTTGCGGAATAAAAGCAAACACAAAATTAGCAGCAGATGCAAACATTGAAACTGAGCGCTCAATTGTCGTTAATTCAAAAATGCAAACAAGCAGCAAAGATATTTACGCTTGTGGAGATTGTGCACAATTCAACAACATTAATTTAGGGTTGTGGGGCCAATGTATTGCACAATCTACCGTAGTTGCACATAATATTTGTGAAATTGACAAAGAGTATTCCCAAATAGAGCCTTGTGTAATTTTCAACTGTTTTAAAACTTCATTAGCTGCGGTTGGCGACATTGGAAAAAACAAAAATAAAAGCTACACTGAAATTGTATATAAAAACCGCATAAAACACAGCCTTTTTAAAATAAACAAACAAAAAGAAAATTTACACACGTATGAAAAATATTATTTTGCCAACGGCGTTATAGTTGGCGGCGTACTATTAGGAGATTTAAGTTCAATTAGCATATTGGAAAATGCAATAAAAGAAAAAAAGACACAAGCAGAATTTATAAAATTATTAGATAATAATATATAATATTAATGCCAAAATTTATTATTTAAATATTGAAAGGCAAACATGAATAATATAAATAATATTTTAACCTCTTTAATGTTTACAAGTTTTTTCAAAAGTTTAACTTCATATAATCAAACACTTAGCAATAAATTACCAAACACGGATATAGAAGTTTTTGAATGTGATGAAGAATTGCAAATAGAATACGACGGGCTATTTTGCGGTTGCAATTATAAAACACCTGTCCCCTTATGGGCAAGCGCATGTAAAAACACAGCGCCTATGCTATTAAACGAAACTACTTTAAATGTAATTAGGTTTTATTATAAATGGGGGTTTGCACCAAAGGCTATTAATGGCAACCCGGTTGATTATATTGGAACTCAATTTGAATTTGTAGCATATTTATTTGCTTGTATTGAAAATTCTAATAACAACAATTTAAGTTTTTCAAAATATGAGCGCGCTATTTTTGATTTTTTGCAGTTAAGTTTAATTGATACTGTTACAATTATGAGCAAAGCCGTAAAAAAGCACAGCTCAAACAAAAAAATATTAAATGTTATTTATGCCCTTGAAAAGTTTGTTTTTAAGGGCTGTAATAGTGAATTTATTTTTGACGATACTGCTTTAAAACTTAAACATAACAGTTGGATAAACAAAATAATAGTATTTGGGCAGGCCCATGAAATATTATTAAGCGACGATAAAATTATTAAAACAGGAGGTTTTAATAATTGTGGTGGCAGGTGCGTTATACACGCACGTGTTCAAGAGGGGTGTGTTCTTGATATATCTACCGATAACAGTGACACACCCGTGCCACTAAAAGCGTGCGTAAGAGGGCGCGGTTACCGCTATACTTACTTTAACACAGACAGGTTGCGCTACCCAATGAAGCGTGTTGGCAAGCGCGGCGATGGCAAATTTGTTAAAATAACCTGGGAGCAAGCGCTTGAAACAATTGCAGAAAAATGGGCAAATATTCGAGATAAATATGGCGTTTCCTCTAGGTTTGTTATGTATTCATGGGGCCTTAGTGCAATGATGCGCCCCGATAGCATGGCAAGGCGCCTTCTTGCCCTTGACGGGGGATATTTAGGTGCATTTAACACATACAGCGATGCTGCAACTGTTTATATTTCGCCTTATATTTACGGTGATTCAAATTGCGGAAATTCTGCGGAAGATTTATTAAATACAAAGTATCTTATATTATGGGGCCATAATCCTGCTGAAACTATTTTTGGCTCACAAAAAAACTACTATTTAACAAAGCTTAAAGAAAAGGGCGTAAAAATAATTGTAATTGACCCACGCCAAAGCGACAGCGTGATTACTTATGCCGATAAATGGGTTGGTATTCGCCCTTCAACAGACAGTGCCCTTTGTGATGCAATGGCTTATGTTATTTGGAGCGAAAAGCTGTATAATAAAAATTTCATGGATAAATTTTGCATAGGATTTGACAGCGAACATATGCCGGAGAACGCCGATGCAAACGAAAGCTATGAATCGTATTTATTTGGGAAACAAGACGGAATTATTAAAACACCTGAATGGGGCGAAAAAATAACAGGCATCAGTGCTGAAACAATAAGAGAAATCGCAAGAGAATATGCATGTAAAAAACCTGCATGTATAATGCCGGGCCTTGGTTTACAGCGCACAGGCAACGGCGAGCAAACCACGCGCAGTTTGGCAATGCTTGCATGTTTAACAGGCAATGTTGGAATTTCAGGCGGTGGCGCAGCTGCCTCAATTTGGGAAAACGCAGCAAAGTTAGAGCCTTTTCCTATTTTAGAAAACCCATATAACGGGAAAATACCGAACTTTTTGTGGAGCAAAGCTGTTGAAAACGCAATTGAATTTACCGAAAAAAACGAACGACTTAAAGGCGTTGAAAAGCTTGATAGTAATATTAAGTTTATATTTAATTTGGCCGGGAACGTACTGATAAACCAACATTCTAACATTAATGAAACGGCAAAAATTTTGCAAGACGAATCAAAATGCGAATTTATACTGTGTTCTGATATTTTCATGACACCCAGTGCACGCTTTGCAGATATACTTTTGCCGGCAGCTTCCGGTTTTGAAAACGATAATATGACAGCACCGTGGTTAAACGGCAATTATGTAATTTACAACAATAAACTAATTGACCCATTTTTTGAATGTAAGTTCGAGTGGGACTGGTTTTGTAAATTAGCTGATAAGCTAGGTTATCTTGATGAATTTACAGAAAATAAACAAAGCACAAATGATTGGATTGAATTTCTTTATAATAAAATGAAATTGAAAAAAGGTGAATTGCCTAGTTTTGCAGAAATAAAGCAAAACGGAATTTACCATTTTAAACAAACTAAACCTTTTATCGCCTATGAAAGCAATATTCAAGATTTCGAAAACAATCCTTTTAACACACCATCAGGTAAAATTGAAATTTTTTCGCAAGCTTTAAAAGATTTGAACGAGCCTGAATTAATACCCGCTATACCAAAATACACACCTTGCCCTGAGGGGCCTGAAGATGTGCTTATTAAAAAATACCCTCTTCAGCTAATTGGCTGGCACACTAAAAGGCGGTGCCATTCCATTCACGACAATAATGTAATGATGGAAGAAATAAGCCCACAAGAGCTTTGGATAAATGAAGAAGATGCAAAAAGCAGAGGAATAATTAATGGTGATACAGTTCATGTTTTCAACTCACGTGGGGTTGTTGAAATTAAAGCAAAAGTGACAAACAGAATTGTAAGCGGAACATGCGCAATGGCACAAGGTGCATGGTATACGCCAAATGAAAAAGGTATAGACACAAGAGGTTGCATAAACGTTTTAACATCTACTAAAAACCCATCTCCTGTATGTAAAGGGAACCCACAGCACACAAACCTTGTAGAAGTTAGAAAAAAATAAAGTTGCACAAACGGGCAGCGAAAAGTTTACTTTTACATTTGGCTAATAAATTGGCAAAAGCTTGCGTTTTCTGAGGAAAACACCTTAGGGCGCTGCCCTAAGAACCCGAAATTTTTTGAAAAAAATTTAGTAAAACTTTTAATATTTGTCATAATGACAAGGCTGTTGCTATTGATTTTTAATCAATAGCAACAGCCTTGTTGTTTTATTTTACCACCATTTAATTTGGTCTGTTATATATTTTCTTAGTTCAATAAATTCAGGTGATGCAACGTCTCTTGGCATTGGCAATTTAACATCTACAATTTCTTTAACCGTTGTTGGCTTATTTGAAAGTATTAAAATTTTATTTGCTAGGTAACACGCCTCTTCAATGTTGTGCGTTATAAACACAACTGTACTTTTTAACTCTTTCCAAAGCTTAATAACTTGGTCTTCAAGGTAAAATCTCATTTTAATGTCCATTTGCCCATATGGCTCGTCCATTAAAAGCAAATCAGGGTTCATAATAAACGCCCTGCCAATAATTACCCTTTGAACACAGCT
Organism: uncultured Bacteroides sp.; assembly: GCA_964369785.1. GTDB lineage: Bacteria > Bacillota > Clostridia > Oscillospirales > Ruminococcaceae > Ruthenibacterium. Next base: position 7,252 of record CAYJHA010000032.1, on the reverse strand, counting down.
AACCGAAAGCTGGTTAGGAAACTGCTTTCTAAATTTTTGAAGGCCCAACAGCTCAATAATATTCTCAAGCCTCTTCTGTTGTTCTTCTTTTGGTACTTTTTTAACTTTTAACCCATACAATAAATTTTGCTCTACATTAAGCCAAGGTATTGCCGACGGCTCTTGAAAGGCAAAAGCTAAGTTATGCTTTCTTGGGTCCGCAGGTTCACCATCAATTAAAATTTGCCCCTTAGTAGGTTCAATTAGCTTTGTAAGTAAGTTCAAAAATGTTGTTTTGCCACAGCCTGTGGGGCCAACAACAACAAGAAATTCACCTTGCTTAATATCGAATGATATATCGTCCAACACATGAACTTCGCCAAAGCTTTTCGTTAGATTTTTAACCTGAACTTTATAATCTTCCATAAACTACTCCTATTACAGTGCCAAATCAGTGTTATCTGATATAGTCGTTCTTATTTTCAAAAATTCTTCGCTAACCATATTTCTGGGCCTTGGCAAATCAATATCATAAACTTCTTTAACTTGTGCAGGGCATTTTGTTAAAAGTACAATTCTATCTGCTAAAAAGCAAGCTTCTTCAATATTATTTGTAATAAATACAACTGTTCTTTTATCCTCTTGCCAAATTCTTTCAACTTCTTGTTGCATACTATAACGTGTTTGTGCGTCAAGCTGGCCAAACGGTTCGTCCATTATTAAAATTTCAGGGTTGTTTGTATATGCCCTAGCTATGCCTACACGCTGTTTCATTCCGCCGGACAATTGATGTGGGAATTTATCTTCAAAACCTTGAAGCCCTACCAAATCAATATATTTTTGAGCAATTTTCCTTCGCTCTTCTTTTGCTACACCGTTAAGTTTTAAGCCAAACTCAACATTTTGCATTACAGTTTTCCACGGCGCAAGGCTTAGAAGCTGGAATACCATTCCCATTTTTCTGTTTGTGCCTTCGCCAAAAATTTGTTTGTCGCCGCTGAATTCAATTGTTCCTTCGTCAGGCTCAATAAGGTTAGCAACCATGTTCATTAACACCGATTTGCCACAGTAACCCGGGCCTAAAATAACTAAAAATTCGTTTTCTTTAACGTCAATGCTAACGCCGTCTACAACTAAGGTTTCGCCACCTTTGGCGTCAATAAAAGTTTTTTTAATATCTTTTAAACTTAGCCTTATTTCAGTTGTTGATGCCATGGGCACACCACCTTTCCTAAGTACTCAATGCAAACAGATATTAATGCGCCAACTATACCAATAGTTAACATACCTGCAAGTATCAACGAAACATCGAAGAATTCCATGCCGCGTGTAATTAAAAAGCCAACGCCTGCTCTGGCGCCAATCATCTCTGCAGCAAGCACAACCATCCAGCCTATTCCAAGGCCATTTTTTACGCCTGCAATAATTACCGGCAAAGCAGATGGCACTGCTATTTCAAGCAGTAATTGCTTGTTTGTTGCGTTAAAAACTCTACCCATGTCTAAAATTTTATTGTCTACCATTTTAATTGCTGTGTATGTATTAACAACAATTGGTGTTATCATACCAATAAAAACTAACAGAATTTTTGGTAGCTCGTCAATACCAAGCCACATAACTATTAGCGGCATCCATGCTATTGGCGGAATAGGACGAATAACTTCAAACAATGTACCGACAGACAGCCTGAATTTTTTCGACCACCCTATCATAACACCCATAGGAATACCTATTACCATAGCCGCTACAAGTGCTAATAAAACACGCTGCAAGCTTGCCCAAATGTGCCCAAATATATTTAAATCATTTATGGGGTTTGTAAACATTTTTGCAAGTCTTTCAATTACCATTACAGGTGAAGGTAAGATTTCAGAGTTAGACATCGAGCCAACTGTCCAAACAACAACCAGGCAGACAATTGCAAAGTAAGGCATAACAGCTGTTATTAAGTTTATTGCTTTCTTATTTAGCATGTTCTTGCCCCCTAACTACCGCATCTTCAATTTTTCCGAAAATATAAGTAAATAAATAACCAAGTGCACCAATTACAACCATGCCCAAAAGAATAATATCGGGCCTTGAGAACTGCCTACCCATTGTAATCATATAGCCAAGCCCCATGTTTGCACCCAGTAGTTCTGCTGCAACCAGTGTTCCCCATGTGTTACCCATTGCAATTCTCATTCCTGCAAAAACAAGTGGTAAAGAAGAAGGAACGCCTATGGTTCTAAAAACGTAAAAGTTTGAAGCACCGTAAGTTTTTGCAACATTAATAAGTGTTTGGCTTGTGCCTGAAATTCCCGCATGGCCATTTAGCACGCAAGGAATAAACGCAGCCAGAAAAATAATAGCTATTTTTGCAGAGTTGCCAACGCCTATCCAAACAATTGAAAGTGGAATCCATCCAATTGGCGGAATGGGTCGAATTAACTCGAACAAAGGTTTCACGAACCTATCAATTGGCTTATACCAGCCCATGAGGAGCCCCAGTGGGGCCCCCACGGCAATGCCAATAATTAAACCGGCAAGCGTTATGTATAAGCTAGATAGTGTGTGCTCCCAAAGTAGTGCACCATCAGGTTGAGTGTTTGTCATTTTGAAGCCAAATGCCTCAAAAACCGTAATGGGTGACGGTAAAATATTTTCTCCGACTACTCCAATTGAGCACACAAGTTGCCATACTGCTAAAAAACCTATAACAGTTAAAAGCGGTATCCAAATGTTTTCATTAAATTTTGATTTGCCAGCTTTAATATTTTTTTTCATATTAGCAACCCTATACTATAATTATTTATTTTTCGTTATACAATTCTGTTACAAGTTTATCAGGTGTGTATGAAGGATCCATGAATTTATCTTTGTCTGCTTCTTCATATTGGCCAAGACCAATGTAGAATTCAAGTGGCAACAAATTGTTTTCAACTTGTTGGTTGTATCCGCTTTCGCCCTCATTGTTGAACCATTCATAGTTTTGCTCTAATGTGTAAGGCATAGTGTGTGTTAAGTGAATATTTAGCTCTTCAATTGTTGTTGGAACACCGTTGTCTTCGTTCCATTGTTGGAAGTAATCTGCTGCAATTGCAAGGTTATCTTCACTTGCGCTCATCCAATCTGCAACATCAAAGTAAATTTCTAAGAACTTTTTAATTGCAAGTTGTTTTGTCTCGTCTTCATAAGACCTTGGGTTTGCAACCATACCTGAAACAAGCGAAACGCCTACGTCTGCAGCTTGCATAACAGGAACAAAGTTCTCGTTCAAGTCGCCATAAGATAGGTTACCCCAAACGCCGCCAAGCTCGCATTGGCCTGCACGAAGTGCTGTGTTTATGTTTGGAACTTCCATATGTGTTAATTGCATATCTTCTGTTGTTAAACCGAAATGCTCAAGGCCAAGGCCTAATGTGTAGTGAAGAGTTGTGCCAACAGGAACAAATATTTCTTGGCCTTTCCAATCGTCTGCTGTGCCGTAAAGTAGCGGTGCTGAATCAGTAACTTGACCTGCTGCTACGATTGGTGAATCTTTAGGTGCAAAAATTTGCATTGAGTGTTGGTCAGGTGCTGCTGATGCAATTGTTACAATGTCGTGTCCTTTTGTTCCCGACAATGTACCGCCAAGGCCTGTTTGTCCAACGTCCCAACCATCAGAAGCAACTGCTTCCATCATAACAACGCCGTTTGCAAAAACTATTTCTTCCGATGCAATGTTTGTTGCTTCATATGCGCCAAGCTCGCCTGCAAACCACATTACAAAACCTGCTGTTGCGCCTGCAGATAACCCGAGTTTAAGTTCTGTTTCTTGTGCTAATGGTTCAATATCGCCAAAAATTTCTTGTGAAAGTGCTTCATCTACTGAGTTAAATGTTACGCCGCCCTCTTCTGCCGGTGCGTCGCCTTCTTCTGCCGGTGCGCTGCTTTCAGCCGGTGCCGGTGTTTCGCTGCTTGTAGCACAGCCTGCAAATAGGCTTGCTGCCATCGCTAATACTAATAATAATGCTAATAACTTTTTCATCTTAATTCTCCTTAACTATTTTTAATAATTATAATAAATATGCATTTTTTAAATGCATTTATTTAAACACCTAATGCCCTGGTTGAATCATCCATTAATTCAAAATGGAACTCATCAAGCATATCTTCTGTTATGTCAAGTTTTTTGCCAACTAATTCTTCAACTTTTTTAACAAGTGCCATTGCGTCTAAACCATAGCGTTTCATTAAGTAAAGTTTAGAACCACCGTGCATGTACTCGTCGTTTACGCCAACTTTCAACAATTTGTTGCTTATGCCCCTTGCAACCATTTCGTCTGAAACAATTGAGCCAAGGCCGCCTATAATATTATGGTTTTCCATTGTTATAACGCCAATTTTCATGCGTTTAACGTCTTCAAACAATTCAACGTCGTCGAAAGGTTTTAAGCATGTTACGTGCCTGTGCTGTACGCTGTAACCTTTTTTCTTAATGGAGTCAACAGCACGCATTGCCTCTTCTGTGCAAACACCGGACGAAATAATCATGATGTCGTCGCCTTCGCTAAGCACCCTTGATTTATTTAATTCCATAGGTGTGTTAAACAATTTCGGCAATTCACCCCTGAGAATTCTCACGTAAACAGGGCCGTTAATTTTTTCTTGTAATTGGAAGAACGATTGAACGTCTGTTGCGTCGCCGCATTCAAGAACTGTCATGTTCGGAATTGTTCTCATAACACCAATATCATCAATTGCTTGGTGTGTTGCGCCTGCGGGCGAGGTTACGCCCGGCACTGAGCCGATTAATCTAACTTTCATGTTTGGGTGTGCAATTGAAAGGTGAATCATATCAAGTGAACGTCTATAAATAAAAACTGCAAATGTATGTATAAAAGGAACAAACCCTTCTTTTGCCATGCCGCCTGCAAAGCTGTGCATGTTTTGTTCTGCTATACCCATTGAATAAAATCTATCGGGATATGCTTCCCAGAAGCCTCTAACTTCACAGCCGCCTGATAAATCGGCTGAAAGCGCAACTACTTCGGGTTTGTCTTTACCATATTCAACAAAAGCATTATCGTAAACTAATTTTAATCTTTCCATTTCTACTTTTCTCCTATACTTCTAATTTTTTCAAGCGCTCAACAACTTTTTCATATTTCTCTTTTTCATTGTCGTTAATTCTAATAAAGTGAATACGATCGCCTTTGTCGTCTAATTCTTCTATGCCTTTAATTGGGCTTGTATTTGCCATAATTACCCTTGGTTTACCCTCCGGGTTTGGTGCCATGTTTGCAAGTGCTTCAAGTGCATTGCAATCGTGTCCGTCAATTTCAAACACTTCACAGCCAAATGCTTCAAAACGTGCTTTTAATGTATTCTCAACATCGCAGATGTCTTTCATTCTTCCATCGCATTGCAATCTGTTTCTATCCATAATAATTAATACATTATTAAGTTTATATTGCACCATTGCTTGAACTGCTTCCCATGTCATGCCAAGTTCACATTCACCGTCACCTATAATAACTACTTGACGGCCTGTTTCGCCTTTAAGCTTTCTTGCCATTGCAATGCCGCCTGCCATGCCCAACGCTTGGCCTAATGAACCTGTTGAAACTTCCATGCCGGGTGAATGTGCTTCGCCTATATGTTCCACAACGCTTCCGTCTTCGCCGAAAGAGTTAAAGCCTTCTTCAGATAACCTTTCAACCGCACAAAGTGTAGCGTATTGAACAATTGATGATTGAACAGGTGATAAAAACAGTTTATCTGTGTGTGGGCCTTGAACACCATTAAATACGTTTCCTAAAACACCCTCAAAATTTGCATTTGGCGCGCCGGGGAAATATTCCGGTGTTATTGGTTTTTCTACATCTGAAATATTTAAAATTCTTGTGTAGCAAGTTGCCATTATTTCTGCCAATGAGCACGCCTGGCTTAAATTACAGCCGCCTCTTTTTAATGCTGTTTCAAGAACTAATCTTCTTGTTTTATGTGCAATTTTTACAGGGTCGTGCTTGTAGCTCCTTAAATCCATTATTATATACCTCTCTTTATTTATTAATCGTTTTGATCGTATGCAAAATCGTTTGATTCATTAATGCATCTTATGCTTCCGCCGCCATCTGCAAAAATTGTTTGCCCAACAATTGCGCTTGACATATCCGACGCCAAAAATGCAACTGTATTCGCTAACTCATAAGGTTCCATAAACCTATTCACAGGCATCATTGGCAAAATTTCTCCCTCGTTTATAATTCCTGCTTTCAGGCCGTCTTTAACCATTTCTGTTGCGTTCCAGCCCGGTGCAATTGCATTAACCCTAACACCAAACCTTGCCCATTCATTTCCTAGGGCGCCTGCCAAAGCATTTACTGCAGCTTTTGTTACATTATAAGGAACCCTGCGGCTTGTAAAACGTGTTGATGTTGCCGAGGATATGCAAATAATAGAACCTTTACCTTTTTTAAGCATTACTTTAGCAGCTTTTTGTGCAAGGAAAAATTGCGATTTTAAGTTTACATCATTAATGAAGTCCCACTCTTCTTCTGTAAAATTCACACTTGCTCTTCTTATTTGAATAGCGGCAACATTTACTAATATATCTACGGTGCCATATGTTTCTACTGTAAAGTCAACAATTTTATCCAGCGCACTCATTTCTCTTAAGTCTGCTGCTAAAGGTGTTACTTCATATCCTTTGCTTTTGCACTCTTGTGCTGTCTCGTTTACTTGTTCTGCCAAAACATCTACCGCAACTACTTTTACGTCTCTTGATGCCAATTCGTTGACAATTGCTTTACCAATTCCTCTTGCGCCACCGGTTACTATTGCTATTTTGCCTGCTAAATCTTTCATAAGTTTTTCTCCTACTTTTAAAATAGATTTAAATTTCATTGTTTGGATTTTTGGATTTTTGCAATAATTTCATTAAAATTCTTTGTTGTGCAAAAAATGTTTCCAAATAAAACCAATATTCGCATGTCTTATTTGGATTATAACATATCATCATATTGTAGTCAATTGTATATAATTAATGAATTTATCGTAATGTTTTTGTACAAATCATGCATTAAAATTGAATTTTCGCACCAACGTCTGATTGCGAAGTTAATTTATCATGATTTAACGCGTACTTTCTTTCCAAATTATTTATCCAAAATTCCAAAAAATATATATTTTTTGGAATTTTGGTGTTCTTCTTCAACTTTTGCCCCCTTAGTAAATAAACATTTTTTAAATTATGCGAACTATTGCAAAATATCCTACTGTGAAATTTATACTATACCATTTTTTACAA
>CAYJHA010000031.1:0-19791 GCA_964369785.1 uncultured Bacteroides sp. | reverse complement strand
TGAGGGCGACCATGATTGGTCGCCCTCATTTATAAATATTTTAAAAATCAAAACAAAGCTCTTACACAGCTCTTATTTATCAAGCCCTTTATCAAAAAATGCAATGCCACACGCACCGGCACCGCTATGCGTGCCCACAACCGCACCAATTGCGCCAAGTTGCGGCTTATTTAAGTGCAAGTTCTGCTCAACATATCGTACAAACGGTTGCACACCATCTTTATCGCCTGCATAGCCTACCTCAACAGGTAAATCTTCGTTAATGCCGCCCACTTTTTCAATAAGCTTAAACACTGCAACATACGCACCGGGAAGGCCTCTTGCTTTGCTTGCAATTTCAAGCTTGCCATTGTGCCCCTCTTCAGTGCGCATTTCGCGGTTAATACCTACAACAGGTTTAATGCCAAGTAAGCCGCCGGCAAGCGCCGCCGCACCTGAAAGCCTACCACCTTTGCGCAAATTAGTTAAATTATCTATAATAGCAAAAATGTGCAAGTGTTCGCGTGCGTTTTCAAGGTCTTGTGCAAGTTCTTTTGCACTTATGCCTGTTTTTGCAAGCTCAACAGCGCGCTTTACTAAAAGGCCTGCGGCTATTGTAACTGTTTTGCTGTCAACTATGTAAATACCGTCATAATCCAGTTCGTCTTTTGCAATTTGTGCGCTTTGGCATGTGCCCGATAAACTTTCACTTATAAAAATGCCAACAACTTCTTCGCCGTTTTGTTTCGCTTTTTCAAAATGTACCATAAACTCCTCCGGTGAGGGCTGGCTTGTAGTTGGTAGCTTTTCGCTATCAGCAAGCCTTTTGTAAAACTCTTCTGCTGTCATGTCTATACCGTCTTTATATGATTCGCTTCCAAAGTTCACATTAAGAGGCACAACAGTTACATTATTTGCCTGTGCATATTCTTTTGTTATGTCTGAAGTAGAGTCTGTTATTATTTTAATCATTAAATATCTCCTGTTTTAATTAATATTTATTAAATTGCAACGGTTTATATTATATCTAATTATAAACATGATGTCAACATTACAGCGTTAACGTTTAGTTGTTATAATTCCCTCACTTATTATAAAACATGTTCGAATATTAAACGGAATTATATACCTTTTAAATTGCGCTGCGTGTTTTCTTCCAATAACTACTCATGCTGAAATTTTCATCGTGCGTTTTCTCTTCGCCCAGAAACGCAGGCGGTATAAAATTTTCTGCTTTTTCAACACTGTCAAACTCCACTTCCGCATAGTAAAAGCTTGTGGGCTTGCCCTCGTCTACAAGGCTAACTTCAAGTGTTTCGCCACCGCTTAACTTATATACTTTGTAATTTTTCACAACAAGCTCACCACATAAAAACGTGCACAGCTCGTCAAACTGCTCTTTCGTCAGCTCCATTTCAAACTCTTTGCGGCAAAGCGTGCCCTTGCCTTTAAAGCACAAAACATAATTTGTTTTGCCGCCGCTTTCTGCGCTTCGTATGCGCACAGCCGGTGCTGTTGAAATGTAGCCTTGTTTTACAACAGCACTGTGAATACAATTTAAATGCTCGTCTAAAAAGCCGCTCACAAGCCATTTACGCTCTATTTCAATATTGCCGCTTTCGCTTTTTACATCCAAAGCTTTTACCTCGCAAATTCTTTGTTACTGTATTTACGGGCGGCCAATGGCCGCCCGTAACGCTTTATTATGCCTCAACTTCTGCCATTTCAGCCATGTCTGTTTGTTCATAGTTCCAGTCGCTGTCGAATAAAATTTGCTCGTACTCGTCAAGTTCAGCCTCGCGTTTGCGCAAGTAAAAGTACATTGCGGTTAATGCGCCAACGGCTGCCGATAGCACAACCACAAAAGCCAATAATGTAGTTTTTTTCATAACAATGCCTTTCTGTGGTTTATAATTATGTCTTTATAGACCTTATTTGTAGCAAAACCTGTTGCAACACACAAGGTATAAAGGCACAAATTAAAAGCCACCTTTTAATTAATCTTTTTACTATTATATAATTTTTTTCAAATAATATCAACATATTTTATCAAGTTATTTTACTTATTTTGTGTTGCCTCAAAATGCCCTTTTATAAATTTTGCCACGCTTCCCTGCGTGTTTGGCCCTATAACGGCAGTTGCCACTTCTTTCGCTTTTTTTACACCGTTTTCTGTTGCATAGCTTTCATCGGCGGCATTAAATAGCGGTATATCATTAACATTATCCCCAAACACAACTATTTTATCCGCACTGCAATACTGTTTTAAAATTTCAAGCGCCGCAGCCTTTGTGCAATTTTCGTCGTAAATTTCTAATAAATAACCGGCATCGCTATATTCATACTGGTAAAAATAGCACCTAATACCTTCAATTTTATTAATTTCGTTATAAAATGTTCTTGCCTGCTCAAGCTCTTGAATACATAGTAAAAACATTATTACTTCAGTATTTTTAAGTGCTGTTTTAAAATTGTCGGTTAATATAAACTTTTTATAAGGCGTTGAAAGGCGCGGTGCAACAAACTTTTTCTCCAGTTCACATTTAAGTTCTTTGTGGTAAACAAACAAATTCGAATCTGTTACGCTGTACGCCATTGCGTTTTGTTTTGTCTCTTCCAGTATATCGCAAATTCTGCTTGATGCAGTTTTCGTAAGCTGGGTTGTTTTTAAAATCTTTTTGTTTGCAACATCATAAACTATTGCACCTGTCATTAAAATTATCGGTAATTTCATCGGTATACCGTCTAAAATATCAATTGCTGTTGCCGGGCTTCGTGCTGTTGCCACTGTAAAAAGCAAGCCTTTATCGACAAGCTCGTTCAAAATCTGCTTGCTTTCTTTTGGAATTTGTGCATTTTCATCAAGTAATGTTCCGTCTAAATCTGTGATATAAAGTGTTGACATATTAAACCTCTGTTTTGAAGCCTGCATAATATAACTTGAATTTGCAGTGCCACTTAAGTAAAGTCTTCAAAAAAAATGCGAACGAATGTAGAAGTTACAACGTTTAATATAAATTGGCATGTGGCTTATTCCACACCACAAAATAAATAATAAACAATTTTTACTGAATGCTGTCGATCTATCTACCCTGAAATTCCAAATATATTTTTGGCCGTTATCATCGTTGTTTCAAGCACTTTTTCTGTGCTCACTTTCTTAATCTCGGCAATTTTTTCAGCTATGTGAATAATCATGGCGCTGTTACACTCTTTGCCCCTGTGCGGCTCCGGCGCAAGGTATGGGCAATCTGTTTCAAGCACAAGGTTTTCAAGTGGCAAAAATTCAACACACTCTTGTAGTTTTTTGCTATTTTTAAAAGTAACAACACCGCCAACGCCAATAAAAACCCCTTGGTCTACAAGCCATTTTGCATCTTGCACACTGCCCGAATAGCAGTGCAAAATGCCGTGTGGCTTGTGTTTTTTTAGCAGTTCATACATGGGTGCATGTGCTTCCCTGTCGTGAATTATTATTGGCATAGCGTGCTTTTTAGCAAGCTCTAAATGCGCTTCAAACATGTCGTATTGCTCTTGCTTTGGTACGGGCCAGTGGTAATCAAGCCCACACTCCCCCACTGCTACAACTTTCGGCTCACTTAATAGCGTCTCTATGTCGCGCAGTTCTTTTTGCCAGTCTCCCTTATATTTATAAACAGTGCTGGCGTGTTTTTCAATTAGGCTCTCGGGGTGTATGCCCACAGCGGCATAAATATAATTGTACTTTTTTGCAAGTTTTATACATTCTTGTGCGTTGTCAAAGTCTGTTGCACAGTCTACAACATATTTCACGTTTTGCTGTGGCAGGCTTTGCAATAACTCGTGCAAATGGTCTTTAAAGCGCCTTGAAGTGTAGTGCGAGTGCGTTTCAAATATCATGCTGTTACCCCAGTTTGCTTCCGGGCTTTACGCTCTCGGGGAAAGTAACAACTGTCAAGTTGCCCTCGCTGTCCTCTGCGGATAGCATCATTCCCTCGCTTACAAACTTGCCGCCAAGCATTGGGCGCGGCTTTAAATTTGCAACAATTGCAACGTGCTTGCCTATAAGCATTTCAGGTGTGTACCACTTTGCTATGCCTGAAAGTATTGTACGCTCTCTCTCTCCGTCAAAAAGGCGCAAGTTTAATAGTTTTTTACTCTTTTCAACTGCTGCGCACTCTATAACTTTTGCAACTCTCATTTCGCATTTTACAAAATCGTCAAATTCTATTTCAGGCAAATGCTCTTGTGCTTCACCTTTTATTTCGCCAATTTGCGCTTTTTCCTTTTCAGCGCTTGCGCTACTTTCAGCAGCCTCATTTTGCGCCGCGGCAAGCTCTTCAAGTTCTTTTTGCACGTCAATACGTGGGAAAAGAACCTCGCCTTTTTGCACCGTAAATTTATTTGGCAAAGCACCAAATTCGCTTAAGCTGTCAATTTTATATTCATTTAAATCAATGCCCAGCTGCTGTGCAATTGCAGGCGCCGTTGCAGGCATAAACGGCTCTATCAAAACGGCAATATAGCGCAAAACTTCGCACAAATTGTAAAGCACTTCTTTTAAGCGCTCTTTAGTATCATCGCTTTTTGCAAGCGCCCACGGCATTGTCTCATCTATATATTTATTTGCACGTTGTATTCCTTTAAATATGTCTTGCAATGCCTGTGGGCACAGCAAATTGTCCATGTTTTTAGTTACATTATCGGGCATATTTTCAAACAAGCTTATAAGTTCCAAATCAAGCTTTGCATCATCGCTTGCTGTGCCGTTTGCGGCTTTTGCAGCGGCAATATGCGCTTTGCTACATTCAAGCGTTCCGTCAAAATATTTAAGCACCATTGCAACGCTTCTGCTTAAAAGGTTGCCTAAATCGTTCGCCAAATCGGAGTTAATGCGGTTTATAAGCGCCTCGTTTGAGAACACACCATCGTTTCCAAACGGTATGTCTCGCAGTAAAAAGTAGCGAATTGCATCAACGCCATAGCGCGAACAAAGCACAACGGGGTCAATAACATTGCCCTTGCTCTTGCTCATTTTGCCGCCGTCCAAAAGCACCCAGCCATGTCCAAACACACGTGTCGGCAACGGTTCATCAAGCGCCATTAAAAGCGCAGGCCAAATTATTGTGTGAAAGCGCAAAATTTCCTTACCAACAACGTGCAAATCTGCCGGCCAATACTTTGCGTAGTCGCTGTACTCATCATTCTCAAAACCCAGCGCCGTTATGTAGTTTGAAAGTGCGTCAATCCACACATACACTGTGTGGCTGTCATCAAAATCAACAGGTATGCCCCATTTAACGCTTGTGCGTGAAACACAAGTGTCTTGTAGGCCGCTATTAATAAACGCAATCATCTCGTTTTTACGTGTTTCGGGTTGTATAAAATTAGGGCTTGTTTTGTATAGTTCTAAAAGTGCATTTGCATACTTGCTTGTTTTAAAAAAGTATGCCTCTTCACTTGCTTCATATACTTTTTCGCCGCAATCGGGGCAGTTGCCGTCTTTTAGCTGGCTCTGTGTCCAAAAGCTCTCGCACGGCTTGCAATAGTGGCCTTTGTAGCTGTCTTTGTAAATGTCGCCTTTGTCGTACAGTTTCTTGAAAATTTTCTGCACAGCGCTAACGTGGTAGTCGTCTGTTGTGCGTATAAAGCGGTCATTTTGAATGTTCATAAGCGCCCACAGCTCTTTTATGCCTGACACTATTTCGTCTACATATTGCTTTGGTGTAACGCCTTTTGCAGCGGCTTTATCTTCTATTTTTTGCCCGTGCTCATCAGTACCTGTAAGGTACATAACATCAAAGCCTTGCATACGTTTATACCTAGCAATTGCATCACAAATTACAGTTGTGTAGCTGTGCCCTATGTGTAATTTATCGCTTGGGTAATAAATAGGTGTTGTTATATAGTAAGTTTTTTTGTTTGTTGCCATTATATGTTTATTCCTTTCAAAGTTGCGGTTTTAAATTTTAATTTATGCAGTACATTTAATTAAAAGTAGCATATATAATTCTATTTGCAATATGTTTTAAACTTTTTAAAATAACGCTGCATGTGCACTATATAGTATAAAAAACGCTTTGGGTTATTTTTAAAATCGAATTTATAACCTAGGGTTGTGCTGTCATTCTTTTGCCTTTTAAGCATTTTCGCCTTTTCTACAAATGCTGTGTCTTTAACATATTTAAACACAACGCCGTCGGGCACACTGCGCCAGTAGTGTTCACTTTTGCAAATTTGGCACTCGCCTAAATCTTTATTCAAGGCTATATCTTCCACAATAAATTTTGCAATGTTAAAGCCGGAGCCTGTAACGTAAAAATTACTTCTACCCTGCCGCAAGTTTATTTCAAACACACGGTATGTGCCGTCTCTTGTATCATATTTAATATCAAAATTCGCATAACCTGTGTAGTTTATATCTTCTAAAAACGTTTTAACTTTGCCCATAACTTGCTCGTTATACTCTGTTATAATTGCCGCATGGTTACCTATTGCTTTCGGTGTTTTTTCCTCAAGGCCAACGTGTCCCATACACATCATTTTCACTTCGCTGTTTTTGTCGCAATATGCAGTTAAAACGCGCATATAGCTATCGTCACCCGGTATCATATCTTGAATAACCATAGTGTCGTTATAGCCTGATTTATACACTGTTTTTAATATGTCGCTTGCTTCTTTTGCGTTTTTAGCAACATAAACCTTTTTCATGTTGTCGAATGGGTGTTTCCAATAAATAATACTGCTGGATGGCTTCACAATAACAGGGTATGAAAAAGCAAGTTTATCTTCTGTAAGCTCTTCTTCGCTTTCAGGGCTGTTTACACATTTTGTTTTTGGGTAAAGTATATCATGCTTATCGCACATTTCATAAAACTCAGCTTTGCTAACAAGTTTATCGCGAAGCTCAGGTGAAATATACGGAACTATACAATTTTTCGGCAAATCGTTTTTTACATCAATTAAAAGGCTTGCATAATCGTCTGTACAGCCCAAAACAATGCAAGTGGCATTTTTATTTTCAGTTGCAAACTGCGTTATAACGCTTTTTAAAGTCTGCTCGTTATCAATATCGGGCACAGAGGTAAAGTGTACAATTTTGCTGTACATAGTCTCGCCCATAGGCCAGCGCCCAAATGCGTTTGATTTCACGCCATATGCCTCGTGAAACGCCCTTGCCACTGAATAGCAGTTCATATCGGCACCTATAAGCACAGGCATAATTGTTTTGTTTGTTGCCATTAAAAATTACACTCCTTTAAAAAGCAGAAAATTGTATCACCTTTAATTATAAGCCTTATAAAAATATTGTCAATAATAAGCAACTATATAATGCCTTATTTGCAATGTTTTTGTAAAAATAATAATTTTATCATAAATTTATATTGAATTTTTACTAATAAATCTATATACTATATAAATGTAGGTAACATTGTGGTTACCGAAGTATTAAATAAAAGGGGAAATATAATGTTTAAAAATGAGTATCTTGGCAAAGTTTACAGTGATGTTTGCGCTAGAAACGCAAATGAACCCGAATTTCTTCAAGCTGTTAAAGAGGTTTTAGAGAGCCTTGAAACAATTGTTGAAAAGCGCCCTGAACTACAAAAAAGCGGCGTTATTGAGCGCATTGTTGAGCCTGAAAGGCTTATTCATTTCCGTGTATCTTGGGTTGATGATAACGGCAACGTTCAAGTTAACCGCGGCTTCCGTGTTCAGTTTAACTCTGCAATAGGCCCATACAAAGGCGGTTTGCGCTTTCACCCCAGCGTTTGCGCTTCTGTTGTTAAATTCCTTGGTTTTGAGCAAATATTTAAAAACAGCCTAACAGGTTTACCCATGGGTGGCGGCAAAGGCGGCTCAGACTTCGACCCGAAAGGCAAATCTGACGCTGAAGTTATGCGCTTTTGCCAAAGCTTCATGACAGAGCTTTCAAAACACATAGGCCAGTTCACAGACGTTCCTGCAGGTGATATTGGTGTTGGCGGCCGTGAAATTGGTTTCATGTTTGGCCAATACAAACGCCTTCGCAACGAAGTTACAGGCGTTTTAACAGGCAAAGGCCTAACATACGGCGGCAGCCTTGTGCGCCCTGAGGCAACAGGCTACGGCCTTTGCTACTTCACACAAGAGGCTCTTAGCAAAATGAAAAACGACAGCTTCAGCGGCAAAACAGTTGTTATTTCGGGCAGCGGCAACGTTGCTATATTTGCAACAGAGAAAGCAACACAGCTAGGCGGCAAAGTTGTTGCACTGTCTGATTCAAGCGGTTACATTTACGACAAAGACGGCATTAAGCTTGACATTGTTAAAGACATTAAACTTAACCGCCGTGCACGCATTAGCGAGTATGTTAAAGAAGTGCCAACAGCTGAGTATAAAGAAGGTTGCGCAGGTATTTGGACAATTCCTTGTGACATTGCACTTCCAAGCGCAACGCAAAACGAAATTGACGAAGAGAGCGCAAAAACACTTGTTAAAAACGGCGTAATTGCTGTTTGTGAGGGCGCTAACATGCCGTCTACACCTGAGGCTGTTGAAGTGTTTCTTAAAAACAACGTGCTTTACGGCCCGGCAAAAGCTGCAAACGCAGGCGGCGTTGCAACAAGCGGCCTAGAGATGAGCCAAAACTCACTTAGACTATCATGGACATTTGAGGAAGTTGATGAGAGACTTCAAAACATCATGAAAGGCATATTTGCAAGCTCGTATGAAGCTAGCAAAGAGTGCGGCGTTGAGGGCAACCTTATGGTTGGCGCAAACGTTGCAGGCTTCTTAAAAGTTGCACAGGCAATGACAGAGCAAGGTGTTGCATATTAATTTCACCTTAATATAATTATTACCCCTTTTAATTGCAACAATGCATTAAAAGGGGTTTTAAAATAAATTTAGTAATATTATTAAAAGGCTAATGCAATATTGCTACAAGAAGCAAAGCACTTATTGCACACGCTATTAATAATTAGCACAAAGGAGCAGAATTATGATTAATACTATTGAAACAAGTAACGCACCGGGCGCAATTGGCCCATATTCACAGGGCAAAACGTTTGGAGATTTAGTTTTTACATCAGGCCAAATACCCATCGACCCAAAAACAGGCGAAATTGCTGAAAATGATATAACAGTGCAAACAGAGCTTGTTATGAAAAATTTAAAAGCTGTTTTAGAAGCAGGCGGTGCAAGCCTTGACACAGTTATTAAAACAACATGCTTTTTGAGCGATATGGGCGATTTTGCGGCTTTTAATGAGGTGTATGCAAAATATTTCACAAGCAAGCCGGCAAGAAGCTGTGTTGCTGTGAAGACATTGCCAAAGAATGTTTTGTGCGAAGTTGAGGCAATAGCGGCTAAGGCTTAAAAGCCAGACGTAGCCACATTATTTGTTTAAGGCTGAATAAAAGCGTAAAAACGTGTCAACAATCCTTTCACAAACATTTTGAAAGGGTTTTACACAATTATGAAAAAGATAGAAATGGCCATACTTACAGGCTTAATTTTAACAATATTTTTAACACAGTTTACAGCGTTTGCGCAAAGTTGCGATGAAATTCGTGCGCAGACGCTGCGTTTGCATGTGCTTGCAAATTCAGACAGTGACGAAGACCAAGCGTTAAAGCTTGCCGTGCGAGACGAGCTTTTAGAAAAGTATGGCGATGAATTTATGGCCGCAGAAACTTTAGATGACGCAAAAAGCACTGCAAGCGGGCTTTTATACGCCATGGAGTACACCGCAAGCGAAGTTGTGCAAAAACACGGCTATAACTATGAAGTAAATGTTGAGCTGGAGCAAATGTATTTTGAAAGCAAACTTTATGATGGCTTTACACTGCCCGCCGGTGAATATGACGCACTGCGCGTTGAAATTGGCAGTGCAACGGGGCAGAATTGGTTTTGCGTTCTATACCCTGCTTTGTGCCTTCCTGCCGCAAGTGAGGGCGAGGGCATGAAAGTTTTTTCAAACGAAGAACAAGAAGTGTTAAGCACTGATTTTGAAGTGAAATTTGCAGCACTTGAATTATTTGAGCGCATTGCAGGGTGAAAATTCAGCTCTATTCGCTAATGCTGCGGAAAGCACCTCAGGGCTCTGCCCTGAGAACCCGAAATTTTTGAAAAAAATTTAGTAAAACTTTTAATATTCATTATTGTGTGTGTTTAGCTTAAAAAATAGAGCTAACTAAAAACCAAATAGGCGGCACCAACAGCGCCGGCAACATATTTGCTGTTTTGATTTTTGCAACACCTATAAAATTAAGCCCAATACACATAACAAGGCTAAAGCCCACAGCGCAAATTTGCTCTAAAAGCTGCGAGCCCAAAAGCGGCTCTAAAAAGCCGGCAAACAGCGATATGCTACCCTGATATAAAAAAACAGGCACAGACGAAAAAATTACACCGGGGCCGAGCGTTGCGGCAAGCACAACGCTTGAAATTCCGTCGAGCATACTTTTTATATACAATGTAGACGGGTCGCCAAAGCCGTCGTTAATTGCGCCAATTATAGTCATTGCGCCAACGCAGTAAATTAGTGAACCGTTAACAAAGCTCTTGCCAAAGCCCGACAAATTGACCTTTTTTTCAATGCTCGCACTTAACTTTACAAGCCCGTCCTCAATTTTTAATATTTCACCGCACAAAACACCTAGCACAAGGCTAATTATAAGTATAATCTCACCGGCGCTTGAGAGCTCACCGCTTACACCTACGCTTATCATCGACGTTATAACACCGTTTAGCCCGGTAACAAAAACCGCCACGCCAAGCGCTTTGTTTAAAGAATCTTCATAAGCCAAATTAATGCGTTTTTTCAAAAACATGCCCACTGTGCCACCTGCAATTATTGCAAGTGCGTTAACAATTGTACCTATCAAAATAATAACCTTCCAAATAAATAAATTTATGCAATATATACGGGCGGTCAAAAACCGCCCGTACTATTTTTACTGTGTTTAAAATTAGTTTGGTAAATCTATATTGCCTAGCTCGCTCTCGAAATTTTTAACGTCTTCAACAATAACTTGAACGCACTCAAACCCCTCACCTGCTTGACGAACCACATCACCCACGCGAACTATGGGGTGAATAATGTCGTTTGGCATAACATACTCAATTGTGCCAATTTCGCCGTTACTCATAAGTACTGTTTTACCAACAAATTGTGCAGGCATTTTTTGTAAAAATGCTTTAAGCATTTTTTCGTCAAAGCCATTAAACTCACCGTTTGAAAATTGTGTTAATATTTCAAGTGGGTTGCACGAATCTTTATAGCTTCGCTTGCTGGCCATTGCATCGTAAACGTCAGAAATTGCCGTTATCTTTGCAAACACCGATATATCATCGCCTTTTAGCTTATCGGGGTAGCCTGTTCCATCTACTTTTTCGTGGTGGTGGCGTGCGGCAAAACGAACATTATTAGAAAAGGTTTTGCCCTCGCTTAAAAGCTCGTATGAAAAAACAGGGTGCTTTTTAATTTCTTCAAACTCTTCTTTTGTAAGCTTTCGCGGTGCATTAAGTATTTCTTGCGAAACCTTTGTTTTACCTGTATCGTGAAGCAAGCCTGCCATTATCAAATCTTCAACTTCAGATTTGCTCATTTTTAACCAAACGCCCATAAGCCCATTTATAAGCCCAACATTTATACTGTGCCTTTGCAAATATTCCTCAACAGGGCGCGGTGCGTTAACTAAATTGAAAATATCAACAAGGTTTGATTTTTCTAGTTTAGTTTCAATATTATCGCGAATTTCTTCGGCTTGGCGTTTATCGGCTTTGTTTGTATAGCGCATTTGCGTGAACATGTTTTCTGCCATAAGTTTTACTTCGGTATAGCCGGTTGTAAGCTCATAGCCTCGCTGTTCTTCTTCGGTACGCGTTGCCTTTTTATTTACAAGTTGCTTTCGTATTTCGGGCAAAACGTAAATTGTGTTTTTGCCTGCATTAAACCTTTGTAGCTTCTCAATTCTATCAGCATCTAAAATAGCGCCTTTTCCCAAAAGAACAACTTTGCCGTTGTAGTTATATATCTCGTCTTTAACTTCCATTCCCTCATAAAGGTAGTCTAGGGATATGGGCAATAATTGTGACTGTATCTCGTTCATATTGTAGCCCTCCCCTTAGCCTTCTATGTGGTTTATAAGTTTACATCCATAATCTGCGGTGTGAACGTCTGTTTCTTTCACGCGCACAATTTTGCAGTAAAGCGTTGTTACAGAGCCATACATTTCTATTTCAATTTGCAGAATAGTTTCTTTATAAAAGCAATCAGACATTGTGTTTAAAAGTATACCTGTTGCACTTATGTTAACACCTTTCACTTCAAGCGGCAAACGAAGCTTAATTGTTTTACCGTCAATAACAAGGCCGTTAACAGTGCCTAAAACGTCAATTGGGAAACGCTGTGCTTTCCTGTCTTCCTTTATTTTTCCACTGTGAAGTGCTATCTCTGTAAAGCCTAAATTAAAGTCTTTTCTTATAGAGCCGCGGTAAATTAAAACTTTATTTGTTGTAAATATAAGTAGTGAAAACTTGCCGTTTTTTACTTTGTACCCTACCGGGAGCTTAACCATTATAGAATGATAATCTTTATGATATTCTAAAATAGTGGTGTCTGTAATTGTAACGTCAGTATCTGCTTCTTTAATTATTACACGGCACTTTTCATAGTCGTTTAAAAAGTCAATTGAATAGTCGTTTTTTTCCGCCATTTATTTATACTCCTGTAATATTCACGGTTTGTTTCGAGCCTAGACACTCCGTTCAGAATTCGAACAGCATTAAAACGGAGTGGCTTTGTAAAAATTAGTAACAAATATCAGTTATTTATGCTGTGTGTTCCATAAAATAATATTTCTAAGCTATTTGTTTTTTATTTCACAAAGCAAATTAAAATTATTGCTATCAATACTATAAGTATAACATTTTTTTTGCAAATTACAACTGTTTCACCAAAATTAATGCTTGTATAAATTAGCTTATACTTACAAAAATTGCTATTTTATGCAATGCTTAAAATTAAAGTAAAATTTCGGGTGAGGAAACCCCACCCGAAACAGTAATTTTTATGTGCTTGCAAATATATGTTGGCACACTTTAATTTGCCTCGTCCAAATCAGGCTTTGCAAATTGGCTCTCGTACAAATCTTTGTAAAAGCCGCCTTTTGCAATAAGTGCGTCGTGGCTACCTGTTTCTATAACGTCCCCGTCTTTCATAACAAGTATGGTGTCAGCATCGCGAATTGTTGAAAGCCTATGCGCTATTATAAAGCTTGTTCTTCCGTTCATAAGCTCGTTCATAGCCTTTTGTATGGCAAGCTCTGTTCTTGTGTCAACGCTAGAAGTTGCCTCGTCAAAAATGAGTATTTTCGGGTTTGAAATTATAGTTCGGGCAATAGTTAAAAGCTGGCGTTGCCCTTGGCTTATGTTGCTTGCTTCTTCGTTAATAACAGTGTTGTAGCCCTCCGGCATTGTGCGCACAAAATGGTGCACTTGCGCCGCTTTTGCAGCTTCTATAACTTCTTCGTCGCTTGCTTCCAGGCGCCCGTACCTTATGTTTTCCATTATTGTGCCGTTATACAGCCATGTGTCTTGCAACACCATACCAAAGCTCTCGCGCAAGTCCTCACGGTTAAACTGCTTAATGTCGTTACCGCTAAGCATAACGCTTCCGCTGTTTACATCGTAAAAGCGCATTAAAAGCTTTACAATAGTTGTTTTGCCCGCACCTGTTGGGCCAACAATAGCAACGCGCTTTCCGCTTTCAATATAGCTTGAAAAGTTGTTAATAATTGTTTTTTCGGGCACATAACCAAAGCTAACGTTTTTAAATTCAACGTCCCCTGTTATTTTTTCAGGCGATACAGTATTTTCTACATTAGGCGCTTCTTCGTCTTCGTTTAAAAACTCAAAAACACGCTCTGCCGCGGCGGCTGTTTGCTGCATAATATTGCTTACGTTTGCAATTTGTTGCAGTGGCTGTGTAAAACTTCTTGTATACTGTATAAAAGCTTGTATATCACCAACTGAAATACTTCCGCGCAGAACAAGAAAGCCGCCTAAAATACATACGCCCACATAGCCGAGATTTCCCACAAAGTTCATCACAGGCATCATCATGCCGCTAAAATATTGGCTCTTCCATGCTGAGTGGTAAAGTTCGGCGTTTATTTTGCTGAACTTCTCCATGCTGTCTGCCTCGCCGTTAAAAGCTTTTACAACAACGTGTGCACCGTACATTTCCTCTACGTGCCCGTTAACTTTGCCTATTTGCTCTTGCTGCACTTTAAAAAGTGGCTGGCTGCGCTTTATTATTAAGCTGAGAACAAAAAATGAAATTGGCAAAACACAAAACGCAATAAGTGTCATCACAGGGCTTATAGATAGCATCATAACAATAACACCAATAACAGTTGTAATTGCAATAATCATTTGCGATAAACTTTGGTTAAGCGTTTGTGACACAGTGTCCACATCGTTTGTTATGCGGCTAAGCACCTCGCCTTGCGGCATTCTGTCAAAGTACGAAAGAGGCATTCTGTTTATTTTCTCGCTTAAATCTCTGCGCATGTTGTAGCTTATTTTAGTAGCCACGCCTGCCATTAAAAAGCCTTGCACATAATTTAAAAGTGCACTAATTACATAAATTATAAGCAAAAACAGAAGTATTCGCTGAATTGCAGCAAAGTCTATTCCGCCTGTGCCTGTTACCATATTCATAACGCCCTCGTAAAGCACTGTTGTTGCTTGCCCTAAAATGCTAGGCCCCACAATGCTGAACACGCAAGCGGCTATTGCACAAATTATTGTAAAAATAATTTGCGGTATATAGGCGCGCATATATTTAAAAAGGTCTCTCATTGCGCCTTTAAAGTTGTTTGCTTTTTCGCCCTGCGGCATAACACCGGGGCCGCCTCTTGCGCCGCCTGCAAAGCCGCGCGGCTGTTCTTTTCTTTGTGGTGTATTATTTTCAGCCATTACGCAAGCTCCTCCTTCGACAGTTGACTTTCTGCAATTTCTCGGTATGCTGTGCAGCTTTCAAGCAATTGCTTGTGTGTGCCAATTCCTGCAATTTTCCCCTCGTCAAGCACTATTATTTGGTCAGAGCCCATTATTGTGGAAACACGCTGTGCAACTATAAGCACAGTTGCATTCTCTGTGTAGCCTTTTAGTGCCTTGCGAAGTTTTGCGTCTGTTTTAAAGTCAAGTGCGCTGAACGTGTCATCAAATATATAAACAGGTGCCTTTTTCACAAGCGCCCTTGCAATTGATAAACGCTGGCGCTGGCCGCCCGAAACATTTGTGCCTCCTTGGCTTATCTCTGTTTCAAACTTATCGTCAAGCTTTTCAATAAATTCAGTAGCCTGTGCAACTTCTGCCGCTTTTATTATTGTTTCGTCGCCGGCTTCTTGTTTCCCATAACGCAAGTTAAAGTTAATGTCACCGCTGAAAAGCAAGCCCTTTTGCGGCACGTAGCCTATAATCTCCCTTAGGTCGTGTTGTGCAACGTCTTTAACATTTGTGCCGTTAATTTTTATACTTCCGCTTGTAACGTCGTGAAAGCGCGGTATTAAATTTACAAGTGTGCTTTTGCCGCTACCGGTGCTACCTATAAACGCCGTTGTTTGCCCCGGCTTTGCAGTAAAGCTTATGTTCTCTAGCACACACTCCTCTGCCCCCGGGTATTTGAATGACACATTGTCGAACACAACTTCTTTGTCGCCCACAGTGCTCAATTTTTCTGTATTCGGTGCGTCCTTCACAGATATTTCTGTTATTAAAACTTCGTTAATACGCTCAGCAGAAACACTTGCCCTTGGCATCATAATAAATATCATGCTAATAAACAAAAAGCTCATTACAACTTGCATTGCATATTGCATGTATGCCATTAAATCGCCCACTTGCATGGCGCTTGCGGCAATTTGGTCTGCGCCCACCCACACAATTAGAAGCATAACTGCATTCATTATAAACATAACGGCAGGCATCATTGTAGCCATTGCCCTGTTAACAAAAAGCATGTTGCCTGTTAGCGTTTTGTTTGCATTATCAAAGCGCTTTTCCTCAAAATCTTGTGTTGAAAACGCGCGTATAACCATCATGCCTGATAGGCTCTCTCTGCTTACTAAGTTAAGCTTATCCACCAGTGTTTGCATTCTTTTAAACTTCGGCAATGCAAGGCCAAATAAAACGGCTATTAACCCCAGCATTGCAATAATGGCAACTGCTATTGTCCACGCCATAGACGCAGATTTGTTAAGCGCCATTACAATGCCGCCTATACCTGTTAGCGGCGCTAAAAACAACATGCGAAGCGCCATGCTTAAAAAGCCTTGAATTTGCGTAATATCGTTAGTTGTACGTGTTATAAGGCTTGCAGTGCTGAACTTGTCAAGCTCTGCACTTGTAAACATTGTAACTTTGTTAAATATATCTCTGCGCAAATCTCTTGCAACAGACGCGCCGAATTTTGCAATAAAATAAGCTCCTGTAACAGCGCATATGGCAACTATTATACAATATAATAGCATTTGCATACCTGTTATAAATATATAATTCGTCTGCATTGCGCCTGTGTTTGCGCCAAGCTCCTCATAGTAGCTCTTAACAAAAACACCGCCCACGCTTTCGCGCATCATTATGTCAGACATTTCAGACTGCGCCACAAACTCGTCGGTTACGCCCTCGGGTAACTGTGGAAGCACAGGCAAAATTGCGTGCAATTGTGTCATGTCGGCACTTGCATTTGCCATGTCTTGTGTTTGTGCATTTTCAGGCGCTTCCTGTGCCATACCGGATGTAAACATCATCAGGGCATACGCAGCAGTTGAAAACGCATTATCAAGCTGTTCTTTTTCTTCGGAAGACATTGCTTTCAAAAACAGTGTTGTTTCATCAGCCTGTGTATATGTGCCTTTCATTTCTTCAAGCTCTGAAGGCGAAAGTGTGTAGTAACTGTCTTCAACAAGCTGCTTTTGTTCCTCTGGCAAAAATGTGCTTATAAGCTCATAGCTCTCAGCGCTTATTGCGTCAGGCGCCTTTTCTGTTATGCCCGACATTTGAATGCCCACGTTTACAATATCGCTCATAATATTAGGCAATTCAAGCGAGGCTAGCGCCTGCCCAAATATAAATATTATGCCGAGTGTGAGCTGCAAAATATACGGCAATGCGTACTTTTTTAACTTTAACATTATGTTTACTCCCAAAATAATTTTAATTTATTAATATGGTTTAAAATTTCTTGCCGGCCTACCAACTAATTTTTTCACTATAATAACTATAAATAGTTTACAATGAAAAAATTACAACCTAATCATAATACATCGCTTTGGTAAATTTTTCAATTAACAGTGTGTGAACAAACTAATAATAATTTATTCGTCTTGCCTCTTTTATAAAAGTGTTTTATGTGGTAGCTCCTATATGAATTTGTTGACAAACAAAGCCTTTGCAAAAACCAGAACAAAATTTTTGTGAAGACGGCTTTGTCAACAGCCCCTATATATACAGCGCTTGCTCAAGCTGTGCAACATCGTCGGCCACGTTACCGCTTGCGTTTTGTTTTGCTCCCCTGCTGTCTCTGTATTGCGAGGGCGACACACCCTCGTACTTTTTGAACACTTTGCAAAAATAATTTGCCCCCGAAAAACCACACATTACCGCTATTATTTCGAGTGAATAATCCCTGTTCAATAGCAATTGCTTTGCGGCGTTTAGGCGTGTTTTTGTTAGGTATTTCCCCGGTGGCTCACCCATATTTGCACAAAAAACACGTACAAGGTGGTTTTTGCTTACGCCTAAATAGTCGCTTAACTCTTCAACACCGTAAATACCACTGTAATTTTTTTGTATTTCGCTTACAGCCTGCTTCACAAGCGGCAAATTTTCGCCGTCTTGCTCCTTTTCTTCTTCAAAAGCGTATTGCAACGCACATAAAACGGCGTATACACATTCGCTTTTATGATGTGGCGCTGCGTTTTCATTTACACTACTTTCAAGCCTGTGTATTGCGGTTAAAACAGCAAGCGCATGTGTGCCATTGCCACTGTCGCTTATAATATAAGGTAAACAGCTGCTTTTAGCAGCTTGCTTTGCCGCTGTACCACTTAGCCCAATTATTTCGCCGTTTTCGCCGTTTTCTGTGCTAACATTAATTGCAAATGGTTCGCTTGCTGCTATAAGAACATCTTCTTTATTTAACGTGTAACTGTTACTGCCTAAATTTACGCAAAAGTTGTCAACACTTACACGTACCAAATATACATCTGCTTTTTTGTGCGTTTTGCCCAAAAAATCGTCACAAAACGCTATATTGCACACTTCATTGAAGTTAAATATCAATAATAAACACCTCTAATCAATATTTTACCATTTAAATGCTTAATTTATTCTGTTATCATTATATTAATTTATTTGTACTTTGTAAAGTACATCAATTAATTACATTATTTTTGGAGGTAATTTCACAATGGCAAGTATTAGCTTAAAAAACATTTTCAAAATTTACCCTGGCGATGTAACAGCTGTTTCAGATTTCAACCTTGAAATCGAAGACAAAGAGTTTATCATTCTTGTTGGCCCGTCAGGCTGCGGTAAATCAACAACACTTCGTATGATTGCAGGTCTTGAAGAAATTTCTAAGGGCGAACTATACATAGGCGACCGCCTTGTTAACGATGTTCCCCCAAAAGACAGAGACATCGCCATGGTTTTCCAAAACTATGCGCTTTACCCACACATGACAGTTTACAAAAACATGGCTTTCGGCTTAGAGCTTCGCAAAACCCCTAAAGATGAAATTGAAAAACGCGTGCGTGAAGCAGCTAAAATTCTTGATATAGAGCATTTGCTTGACCGTAAACCAAAAGCACTATCAGGCGGCCAACGCCAACGTGTTGCTTTAGGGCGTGCTATGGTTCGTAACCCTGCTGTTTTCCTATTGGACGAGCCACTATCTAACCTTGATGCTAAACTTCGTACAGCTATGCGCACAGAGATTATTAAGCTTCACCAAAAGCTTGGCACAACATTTATTTATGTTACACATGACCAAACAGAAGCTATGACAATGGGCGACCGCATTGTTGTTATGAAAGACGGCTTTATTCAACAAGTTGACACACCTCAAAACTTGTACGATAACCCTTGCAATATGTTCGTTGCAGGCTTTATCGGTAGCCCACAAATGAACTTGCTTGACGCTACACTTTTAAAAGAGGGTTCAAATTATTACATCGACCTTGGCGGCGACAAATTGCTTGTTGACCCTGCAAAAGTTAACGCTGAAATGGAAAAATACATTGGCAAAAAAGTTAAAGCAGGTATTCGCCCAGAAGATATTAAAGACGACGCTGAATTCCTTGCAAAACACAAAGACGCAACTATTACAGCAAACGTTGAAGTTAGCGAGCTAATGGGTAGTGAAATTTATTTGTACCTAACATATAAAGATTACCGCCTAACAGCACGTGTATTGCCATCAAGCACAGCTAAAAACGGCATGGACATTAAAGTTGCAATTAACATGAACAAATTGCACTTGTTTGATGCTGAGACAGAACTTGCAATAATGAACTAATTTTATATTAGTATAGCTAATATAAAAAGGGTTAATATTTAATAATAGGGTGGCCTGTGTGGCCACCCTATTATTAGTTAAACAAGTGCAACAATATAGTATTTTACATTTCCACCCCTATAACAAAGGAATTGGCGGCAGAATTACCACATAAAACCTTGTGGTTATTACTGCCGCCTGTGCTATGTATTATGAATGTATGTATGTTAAACAGCAAGCACATCATGCTTGCCGTTTAATTGTAATGTTTGCACGCT
>CAYJHA010000030.1:13727-20394 GCA_964369785.1 uncultured Bacteroides sp. | reverse complement strand
AATCATCAAATTCGCAGGGTTTCAAAGCAGCCAAAACCGTTCCTTAAAATTCTGATTTCATTTTTAATTTCTAAAAATTCACCGCTACATCAACAATATTCTCAGCGCTAAGCCCAAACTGCTTCAGCAAGTCTTTTGCAGGGCCCGAATGCCCGAACTCGTCGTTCACGCCAACGCGCTTTACAGGTGTAGGTAAATTCTCACTCAACACTGCACAAACTGCCTCGCCCAAGCCGCCAATAACATTATGCTCTTCAGCTGTAATTATTTTCTTGCACTCTTTTGCCGCCGTTATAATAATTTCTTTGTCAATAGGCTTAATTGTAGGCATATCAATAACACGTGCGTTTATGCCTTTTTCTTTCAACATTTCAGCAGCTTTTAAAGCTTCTGCCACCATAAGGCCTGTTGCAATAATGGCAATGTCATTGCCGTCTGTAAGTTTATAGCCTTTGCCAATTTCAAATTCATACGTATCAGCGTCATAAACAACAGGCACTGCAAGGCGGCCAAAACGTATGTAGCATGGGCCGTTGTGCTTATAAGCGGCCTTAACTGCCGCCCTTGCCTGCGTGTCGTCTGCCGGGCTTAAAACAACCATGCCCGGTATACTGCGCATAAGCGCAAAATCTTCACAGCACTGGTGGCTTGCGCCGTCCTCGCCAACGCTTATGCCACCGTGCGTGGCGCAAATTTTAACGTTAAGCTGTGGGTAGCCTATGCTGTTGCGTATCTGCTCAAACGCACGCCCTGCCGCAAACATGGCAAAACTGCTTGCAAAAGGCACAAGCCCCATTGCCGCCATGCCTGCCGCCGCGGCAACCATGTTGCCCTCTGCAATGCCGCAGTTAAAGTGGCGCTCGGGGAATACCTTGCGCATTATTCCTGTCTTTGTCGCCGCAGAAAGGTCTGCGTCCAGCACCACAACATCGCTGTGCTCTTTGCAAAGCTCAACAAGCGTGTTGCCGTAACTGTCTCTTGTAGCTATATGTTTTACTTCACTCATTGCACTGCCTCCAATTCTTGTAACGCCGCTGTAAGCTCTTTAATTGCTGTCTCGCGCTCCTCGGCGTTCGGTGCTTTGCCGTGCCACTCTGCGTCGTTTTCCATGTAACTCACGCCTTTGCCTTTTGTCGTTTTCATCAAAATGGCAGTAGGTTTATCTTTTGTTTCTTTTGCTTTTGCAAATGCCTTCTCCATATCATCAAAACTGTGCCCGTCTATAACTAAAACCTCAAAGCCGAAAGCTTCCATTTTCTTGTCAACAGGTGCAGAGTTCATAACATCTTTCGTTGCACCGTCAATTTGTAGGCCGTTCAAGTCAATTATAACGCACAAATTGTCAAGCTTATAGTGTGCGGCAAACATAAATGCCTCCCAGCATTCGCCCTCGGCAATTTCACCGTCGCCAAGAAGTGTATAAACACGGCAAGCTTTGCCCATATATTTTGCGGCTTTTGCCATGCCTGCCGCAACAGAAACACCTTGCCCAAGGCTACCCGTGCTCATGTCAACGCCCGGCACCGTGTTCATGTTCGGGTGCCCTTGTAAATAGCTGTCAATATGGCGGAATGTCGGTAGGTCTTCCACAGGAAAAAAGCCCCTGTTTGCAAGCGCCGAATAAAGCCCCGGCGTTGTGTGGCCTTTACTTAAAACAAAGCGGTCGCGCCCGTCCCATTTCGGGTTTTTATTGTCTATTTTCAGCTCTTTGTTGTAAAGATATGTAAACATATCAGCCGAAGAAAGGCTGCCACCCGGGTGGCCCGCTTTTGCGCCAAACGTGCTCTCTATAACGCCCATTCTCACTTTGCATGCAATTTTTTGCAGTGCAAGCTTCTCAGTGTTGTCCATTAAAAACCTCCATTATTTTTTGTCTTTTATTCTGTCTATAACATTATAAAATAAAGTGCGAATTTAGTCAATTAAATTGTGTGCATTGCTTTAAAAAAGTGCACTATTTTACACATTTAATAATAATAGCGCTAAAATGAAAAAAATAGTTGTAATAAATTGAAAATTAAGCAAAAATATGTTAAAATATATTTATAATTATAAGTGTAAAATGTTTTAAAACGCTAAATTTTAAAAAGAGGGCTTTGCCACAAAAAAGGAGAGCGCCATGAGCTATGTAATTGAAATGATTGGCATAACAAAAGAATTCCCCGGCATTATTGCAAACGATAACATTACTTTACAAGTAGAGAAGGGTGAAATTCACGCACTTTTGGGCGAAAACGGTGCAGGCAAAAGCACGCTTATGAGTGTGCTTTTCGGCATGTACACGCCCGAAAAAGGCGAAATACTGCTTAACGGCAAGCCTGTGAAAATACAAGACCCGAAAGACGCCACAAAGCACGGCATAGGCATGGTGCACCAGCATTTTAAGCTAGTGCATAATTTCACAGTGCTTCAAAACATAATTTTGGGAAGCGAAAGCACAAAGCACGGCGTTTTAAAAATGGACGCGGCACGCGAAAAAGTTATGAAGCTAAGCGAGCAATATGGCCTAATGGTTAACCCCGACGCTGTAATATCAGACATAAGCGTGGGTATGCAGCAGCGCGTTGAAATTTTGAAAATGCTTTACAGAGACAATGAAATTTTAATTTTTGACGAACCAACAGCAGTTTTAACACCGCAAGAAATTGAAGAACTTATGCAAATAATGAAAGACCTTACAGCCGAGGGCAAAAGTATTCTTTTTATAACGCACAAGTTAAATGAGATTAAGGCCGTTGCAAGCAGGTGCACTGTTTTGCGCAAGGGCAAGGGCATTGGCACAGTTAATGTTGAAAGCACAAGCAAAGAAGAGCTTAGCGAAATGATGGTTGGGCGCAAGGTTAATTTAAGCGTTGAAAAAACAGACGCGAAGCCGGGCGAAGAAGTTTTTAGCGCAAAAAACATTAGTGTGCGCAGTAAAGGTAGCACAAAAAACAAAGTAAACAATGTTAGCTTTAATGTTCGCAAGGGTGAAATTGTGTGCATTGCCGGCATAGACGGCAACGGCCAAAGCGAGCTTGTGTATGCTTTAACAGGCATAGAGCCGCCGGGGGAAGGGCAAATTTTCTTAAACGGCAGCGATATTACAAACACATCAATTAGAAAGCGCAACCACGACGGCATATCGCACATACCTGAGGACAGGCACCGCTACGGCCTTGTGCTTGACTACCCACTTGCTTACAACTGCATTTTTAAAAGCTACTATTTGCCCGAATACTGCAAAAACGGCTTTTTACAGTACGACAAAATTTACGAATATTCAGACAAGCTTATTGAAGATTACGACATACGCTCAGGCCAGGGTAGCAAAACAACAACGCGAAGCATGTCCGGCGGCAACCAGCAAAAAGCAATTGTTGCAAGGGAAATTGACAGAGACCCGTCAGTTTTAATTGCCGTTCAGCCCACAAGGGGGCTAGACGTTGGCGCAATTGAGTATATACACAAAACTATTGTAAAACAGCGAGACGAGGGCAAAGGCATACTGCTTATAAGCCTTGAGCTTGACGAAGTTATGGAGCTCTCTGACAGAATTCTTGTTATGTTCGAGGGTGAAATAGTGGCAGAGCTTGACCCGAAAGAAATAACGGTAAATGAACTGGGGCTTTATATGTCGGGCTCTAAAAGGGAGGCAGTGCAATGAAAAACAAAAATGCGTTTTTAGCCAAAGCTATGAATTCAGGCGGTTTTTGGTCGTTTGTTTCATCTTTGCTTGCCATTTTAAGCGGCCTTTTAGTAGGGCTTGTAATTCTGTTAATTGCAGACCCCAGCCGTGCACTCGGCGGCTTTGTCTCAATATTAATAGGCGGCTTTGCCAGCATGAGGGATATGGGGCAAGTTTTTTATACTGCAACGCCTATTATTTTAACGGGCCTTAGCGTATGCTTTGCATATAAAACAGGGCTTTTTAACATAGGCGCTTCGGGCCAGTTTATAATGGGTGCGTTTGCCGCTGTTTTTGTCGGCGTAAAATTCAGCTTTATACCGGGGCCGCTTTTGTGGCTTACCTGCCTTTTGGCGGCCATGCTTGCAGGCGCACTTTGGGGCATTGTGCCCGGCGTTTTAAACGCAACACGCAATGTAAACATTGTTATAGCGTGTATTATGATGAACTATATAGGCATGTACCTTGTGAATTTGCTTATTATGGAAACTATATTTGACTCTTTCAGAAACCAATCAATGGCTGTTGCCACACATGCGAATGCGCCAAAACTTGGGCTTGATTTAATTTTCCGCAACGGCGCGGCTGTATCCAGTGTTAACGCAGGCA
Organism: uncultured Bacteroides sp.; assembly: GCA_964369785.1. Classification (GTDB taxonomy): domain Bacteria; phylum Bacillota; class Clostridia; order Oscillospirales; family Ruminococcaceae; genus Ruthenibacterium. Next base: position 16,118 of record CAYJHA010000030.1, on the reverse strand, counting down.
TTTTTGTTGCAATTATTGCAGGCATAGTTCTCTATTACGTTATAGAAAAAACAAAGTTCGGCTACGAGCTGAAAGCGTGCGGTTTTAACAGAGACGCCGCAAAGTATGCCGGAATTAACGAGAAGAAAAGCATTGTGTACTCAATGGCTATTTCGGGCGCAGTTGCAGGGCTTGGCGGCGCATGCCTTTACCTTGCAGGTGCAGGCAAAAGCATTGAAGTTGTAGACGTGCTTGCGGCTGAGGGTTTTCAGGGAATACCCGTTGCACTTCTTGGCATGAACCACCCAATTGGCGTTATACTCTCGGGTATATTTATTGCATATTTAGAGCAAGGCGGCTTTAACATGCAAAGCTACGGTTTTGCACCGCAAATTATAGAAATTATAACGTCTGTTATAATTTACTTCTCTGCTTTTGCACTTGTGCTTCGCGGTGTAATAAAGCGGTATTACACTAAAAAGCTTGCAGATAAAGCACCGGTGGCTGTTGCAAGCGGCGGCGAAAACACAGCCAAAGCACAAAGCGCCGAAACCGCCAACGAAACGGAAGACAAAAACAGCAAAGGGGGCGATGAGAAATGATTGATTTTAACAATCTACTTCAAGAAGTTTATTTTCTTTTCCAGCAGACTATGTTCTTTTCAATTCCTCTTCTCGTCGTTGCACTGGGCGGCATGTTTAGCGAGCGTGGCGGCGTTGTAAACATAGCGCTTGAGGGTATAATGATAATGGGCGCATTTACAAGCATTTTGTTTATAGACACCATACAAAGTGCAGGCATTGCAATTAACCCACATCTGCTTTTAATAATTGCGCTTGTAATTGCGGCGGCGGCAGGCGTTATAATATCGCTTGCACACGCGTATGCCTCTATTAACATGATAGCAGACCAGGTTATTAGCGGCACGGCCATTAACATGTTTGCGCCGGCTTTTGCAATATTTGTTGCACGTGCAATTAGGCAGGTTCAACAAATACCATTTAAAAACACGTTTAGAATAAGAAGCATTCCCCTACTTGGCGACATACCTGTTTTGGGGCCGCTACTTTTTCAAGACACTTATATAACAACATTTTTATGCCTTGCCCTACTTTTTATAAGCGCATTTATTTTGTTTAAAACACGCTTTGGCCTGCGGCTTCGCGCCTGCGGCGAGCACCCGCAAAGTGCCGATAGTGTTGGCATTAACGTTGCAAAAATGCGCTATGCAGGCGTTGCAATTTCGGGCGCACTTGCCGGCATTGGTGGGCTTGTGTTTGTAATACCAACGTCTGTTAACTTCAACGCAAGCGTTGCAGGCTATGGCTTTTTAGCACTTGCTGTTTTAATTTTCGGCCAGTGGAACCCGTTTAGAATTTTACTTGCGGCGTTTTTCTTCGGGCTTATGCAAACAATATCGTCGGCAAACTCGGGCATATCGTTTTTGGCGGCGATGGACATACCTAACGACATTTACAAAATAATACCATACGCGGCAACGCTTGTGGTGCTTGGCTTTACAAGCAGAAACTCCGCGGCGCCAAGGGCTTCGGGCATACCGTACGACAAAGGCGTGCGATAATTTAAAATAAATAACCGCCCACACATAAACAGCGCTTTTAATGTTTGGGCGGTTAATTAATTGAGGTTTATATTTATGAGAATGTACGACATAATTGAAAAAAAGCGCGACGGCATAGCTTTAAGCAAAGAGGAAATTGACTTTTTTGTAAACGGCTACTCCTGTGGCAACATACCCCACGAACAAGCGGCGGCGCTGTGCATGGCAATATACTTTAACGGCATGGATATGCGGGAAATTTCACAGCTTACAGCGGCAATGGCGCAAAGCGGCGACACGGTTGATTTAAGCAGTATAGACGGCGTTAAAGTAGACAAGCACTCAACCGGCGGCGTGGGCGACAAAACAACGCTTGTTATTGCGCCTATTCTGGCGGTGTGCGGCGTAAAAGTTGCTAAAATGAGCGGAAGAGGCCTTGGGCACACTGGCGGCACGCTAGACAAAATAGAATCGATACCCGGCGCGAGTGTTGAGATAAGCGAAGAAGATTTTTTAAGCCAGGTAAAAACCATTGGCGTTGCCGTTATAGGGCAAACAGCTGACCTTGCACCGGCAGACAAAAAACTGTATGCCCTGCGTGACGTTACTGCAACAGTGCCAAGCATACCGCTTATTGCAAGCAGTATTATGAGCAAAAAGCTTGCAAGCGGCGCCGACTGCATTTTGCTTGATGTAAAAACAGGCAGTGGAGCATTTATGAAAACCACCGAAGATGCAATTGAACTTGCAAAAACAATGGTTGAAATAGGTGAGAGAAACGGCAAGCGTACCGCCGCCATTATTACAGATATGGACACGCCGCTTGGCCAAAATGTGGGCAACAGCCTTGA
>CAYJHA010000030.1:12336-13627 GCA_964369785.1 uncultured Bacteroides sp. | reverse complement strand
TTTAATAAAGCACAGTTTAAGTGCGAAATAACAGCGCCGAAAAGCGGTTACATTTATAGTATGGACACAGAGAACATAGGCAAAACTGCCGTAATTTTAGGCGCAGGCCGCGAGAAAAAAGAGGACAAAGTCGACTTTGCGGCAGGAATATCCATTTACAAAAAAACGGGCGATTATGTTGCGGCAGGCGAAGTAATTGCAGAACTTTTCACAGAAAAGCAAAGCACACTTTCAGGCGCAGAGCAAAGCTATTTGCACAGTGTAACTATTGAAGAAACTGAACCGCCGAAACAAAAACTTATTATGGCGTATGTTGACATAAACGGCTCAGAAATTTTTGAGTAGTGTTATTAAAACAAAAAATGGGCGGCTTACAGCCGCCCAACAGTATATAAAAAATGTGTAATGTGATACCCAATTGTATCTAAATTCCATTTAGATATAGGGGCGGCGTTTCGCCGCCCGAATGCTGCAAATTTGCACACACTAAACATACATTGTAGTACATTGTATCATCTAAAAGTCACACTACAATTTACGCCTCAATATCACTATTTTCGCCATTGCCTTCTTCAGCCTCCGGGCTTAAAAGCTTATCAAATTCGCCCATTACATGGTTAAATGTTTCCATTGTTATGTCCGGCATACCCTCGCCTGTCTCTATGTTTAGCCCTGCGGCTTCAAAGCCTTTTATAACGGCTTCACGCATTTCTTCAAGTACTTCAGGGTCTCCTGCGGCAAACGTTGTAGCCATTTTCATTAACCTTTCAGACACAGCTTCAACTGAGTACGCGCCGCCCTCTGATATGCTTGCAAGTGCGCCCTCAGGTGTTGTGGCCGGTGTGGGCAGTGCGTTTTCCATGCTGCCAAAAATGTCAATAAGCGTGTTTGCAGAAGATGTGCTGAACGTAAACCCTGCGTGCTCAACTGTTGCCCCGCCACTTTGAAGCGACACATTTTTGTTTACCATATCAGCAAAAAATGCAAGTTCAGCCTGTTTTTGCTCTTCAACAAGCGCTTCAATTTGCTCTTCCGATAGTTTTTTCGCCGGCTCGTATGTCATATTTTCGGCGGCGCTTGTGCTATCTGACGTTCTCTCAAACGTGTCAACATTTTTTGCGCTTGAAGCTACTGTGGCAACGGCGCTTGCGCTGTTTGCCGTATACGCGCTGTCTTTTGTGTATAAGGCGGCATTTGCGCTTACACCTTGTGTACTTGTAACATTCATAAAAATTCTCCGTTCTAAATTCCATACTCTAATTTCTAAGTTCTAGGCTCTAGGCTCTAGGCT
>CAYJHA010000030.1:0-12236 GCA_964369785.1 uncultured Bacteroides sp. | reverse complement strand
TCCGTTCTAAATTCCATACTCTAATTTCTAAGTTCTAGGCTCTAGGCTCTAGGCTAAATTTATTCTCTATACTGTAATTATCGTCAAAATATAAAAATAATTAAGCATCTAAATGGATATTAATGTAAATTTTAGAGGTGTAAAATGAAATCAATTTTCGTATCAAGCACATTCAAAGACATGCAGGCAGAGCGTGACGCACTTGTTAAAAGCGTTATACCCGAGCTTGACATATATGCACAAAATTTTGGGCAAAACATTCGGTTTGTAGATTTGCGCTGGGGTGTAAACACAACAAAAATGAGCGCCGAAAACAGCAGCCGCAAAGTGCTTAAAGTGTGCCTGGACGAGATAGACAAAACGCACCCCTACATGATAATTTTAATAGGCGAACGTTACGGCTGGGTGCCCGAAGACAAAGAGCTAATGACGCGTGTGGCAAATGAAAAGGGGCACAGGCTTGACAGCCCCGAAAAAAGCGTGACAGAGCTTGAAATTGAATACGGTGCGCTTTCAGAAAAAGGCGAGCTTAAAAACTGCCTTTTCTATTTTAGGGAGCCACTTCCCACTGAAAATATACCCGGCGATTTTAAAGGCGTTTACATAGAAGAAAAGCCCGAGCTTGAACAAAAGCTGCAAAGTTTAAAAGCGCGAATTATAAGGGCCGGCGGCAAAGTGCAACACTACACCGCACAGTGGAACGACAGCAAAAAAGAGCTTGATATACCGCAAAATTTTTGCGAAATGGTTACAGAAGATGTTAAAGCACTTTTTGCCGCTGAATTTGATGAGACAAAAAACTTAACGCCAATGCAGCGTGAGCAAATTTTTGCGTTTCTTTTTGCAGAGCAAAAGGCAGCGCAGTTCGCCGCGCGTTTTGACTTGCTAAAAAAATACACCGATACTATTTTATCGCAAGAAAAAAACCTGCTACTCTTAACGGGCGCACCCGGAAGCGGCAAAAGCACAATAATGTCAAAGCTGGCAATGGACTTAAAAAAGAAAGCGAACGTGTTTTTCTTCAGCTGTGGCAACTCTACAATGTCTCAAACGGCGCTCGACATTGTGCGCGGTTCAGTTTATTTTGTTGAAACGCTTTTAAACAAGCAAAGCCATTATGGTGAGGGCGAAAATGAGCCAAAACACAGCTTTGCTGAATGGGTTAGCGTGCTTGAAGACCTATGCGAGCAGTATGGTGAAAACAGCGAAACAAGCGAAAATGACGAAGAGAACAAAACATGCAAAAAGCCACTTTTATTTTTCATAGATGCACTAGACCAGCTTGCACAAGACGAGGACACGCGCGGGCTTCGGTTTTTGCCGCATAAGCTGCCTAAATGTGCTAGCTTTGTAATATCGGCGCTTAGCGAGTATCAGAGCGAAATTGACGAAATATATCCGCTTATAGAGCAAAGCGCAAAAGAAGAAGTGACGCCCCTGCACGACAAAGAGCGCGCAAAAGTTGTGCACGGCATATTAAAAACATACCGCAAACAATTAAACAAAGGCGTTGTTAACGCACTTATTGCCGCACAGGGCGCAACAAACCCTTTATACATAAGCATGATGATACAGCGCCTTATTATGCTAGACAGCGAAGATTTTGGCGTTATAGCGCAGTTTGGCAACGACATGGACGCAATAAACAAATTTTTAATAGACACAATACAAAACACGCCGGATAATGTTGAAGAGATGAGCGCCGAGGTACTGCGAGAGGCGGCACAGCGCATAAACGAAGAGCTTTGCCTGCACGTGGCTGCACTTATTGCAACGTCACGGCGTGGGCTTAGGGAAAGCGACCTTGCCACAATTATCGAAAAAAGCGGCGAGACCTGGCTGAGTGTAGATTTTGCTAGCTACATAAAATACCTAAAGCCGTTTTTTATTCACAGGTACGACGGCCGAATTGACTTCACACACCGCACAATCCGCCTTGGCTTTTTGAAAACTATAGATTTTAATAAGTACAACGACGAAGTTTTATGGCAAATAAAAAGGCTGCCCATGCATGACGCCATAAAAATACAAGAGGTTACATACCATGCGCTTATGCAAAAAGACTTTATGTTCTACATTGGGCATGTGGCTAACATTTACAGGCTAAGCGATGAAACAGACGCCGCGGCAAAAACAATAACCGCAAGCGAGATGTACAATATGGCACTGACACAAGCACGCTTAATTGACGAATTGCTGTTGTATTTTATACAGTCAATAAAAACAATTAAGCTTTATTGGCAGTGCGATTTTGTAATTTTCACTGTAAACAATTTTATAAGCTTGTTCCAAGAAACAGAGCTTGAAAACCTTTTGCTTGTTGAGTTTTTGGCTAATATCATCGACGCGTCTGAGCTGCTTGCGCAGGCGTATAAGGAAAATGAAAACCTTGAAATATCCCTTTGTGTTTGCTACGGTAAATATTCTCAAATGCTAAATTACCGCAGGCTGTACCTCCCTGATTTTGACATTATTGACGAAGATGAAGAGTTTGTAACAATAATAAAATGCCGTGAAATGGCAATGGGCATAGTGGAAAAGTACAATTCTCTTGCTTCTAGGCTCAATTTATATAACATTTACTATGAGCATGACATTAATTATATGCAAAGCGAGGAATATCCAAATAGGGCTGATGAATTGTCTCGGCTTAATATTAGCGAAACGCGGCTTGAGTTTTACGCAATGAAAACTTACGAAGACATGATAAATAGCGGCGATTACAGCGTGCTTACACAATATTGCAATTTTGCCATGCGCTTTACAGAGGGCTACAAAGGCAAAAGGTTTGTTCAAGCGGCGTATGAACTTTTAAAAAACCTGTACAATAGCAAAAGCATAGCTGCCGCACAATTTGCAACTGCGGCGCTTAATTTGGGCTATATTTATTACAATAAACACAATTTTAATGTGGCACAGAATTATTATTTCGAAGCTTTAACCACTTGTGAAGAGCTTGTAAAACAAAACGCCTCGCCAAAAAATTACTTACTTTACGCAAAGGTAATGCGCTACTACGGCCTTAACTTTGCAAAACAAAGGCAATACAAAACAGCCATTAGGCTGCACACAAAAAGCGCCGAAATATGCGATAAATTCATAGATACAATAGGCGACCACGACTGCTACATAGGCCTTGCAAGAAGCTATGAGTACAAGGCAGACTGCTATGAGGCAATGGGCGACATGGAGAAAGTTTATGAAAATTACAGAGAATGCTATAAAATTAGCTACATTATAACGTATAATTTCCCGGTTAACGAAATAATGCATGAGGAAGCACGCATTGAAGATTTGTTTATGAATAAATATGGTGCAGAAAACAAGGGCTTTGTTGGGGTAATTAACGACGAAAACCTGCGTAAAGAGCAAAAGAGCGTTAAGGCGTATGAGTATATTGCAGACAACTTTAATGACTTTTTATATAAATTTCTTTTACAACGAAAATATTACGATTTAAACGAACAGTTTAAACGCTTTAAAATGCATGAAAACAGTTTGCAAGCCATAAAAAGCATTGTGAAAATTTTCAAAAATTATGGTAAAGATTTTCCACAGCAGTACCCGGGAGAAAGTTCATCGACTTTAATAACGTGGCTTATTAGACTTTGCGGTGCATATTGTGTTTTGAAAAGGCACGATGAAGAATTTGAGACTTATAAACAAATTACTGTTGTGCTAAATAGCATGGTTGAAAAGAACCTCTTAAATTTTGAAAAGCTATATGCAAGTACGGCATTTGACTTTGTTTTAAAGCATTATAATGATAATGATGATTTAGATAATGCCGAAAAAACATGCATAGACGGCATAGAGCTTTTTCAAAAGACAAGTGATAATTTTGAACAGTTTTTGCTCAATTCAAATGATGTAGTAAAGCAAAATTACGGTATTAGCGACACAACAAAAGAAGGCTGTGAATATACGGTAGCCAGCGAAAAAAACAGTTTTGACGAGCTGAAAAATAACTTGAACTATGAGCTGGGGCTTATATATTTAAAGCGTAAAAATTATGCACCGGCGCTTGAAAAACTAAACGAAAAGCGCAAGTGCTGGTTCAAAAAATATACATACACTGATAAAAATACAGGTGTATTAAAATGTAGCGCCTACAACGACAACCACTTTGACGGTGTAAAAGTTTATGAGCAAATGGCAAATGCATACCTTGGCTTAAACGACAAGGAAAGCGCAGTGGACGCGCTTGAAAGTGCTGAATATTTGCACTTAATTGACGAAAAATATACATTAACAAGCGCAACAAAAGACGCAAAAATATCCGCAGAGTACAGCGCACTTTGTGACAAGCTTTCTGAACTTTTACATGAGCTGGGCCAGCATGAAAGCGCAGAAAAATTTACCGCAAAAAAAGCGCGCGTTTTAAATAGCTTAGCAGAACATGAAAAAGAGAAAAAAGAAAAAGAAGAGACAAAAAAGAAAGCACCACTTGGCACAAGAAGCAACCCTATTATTAAAGAGTATATAGACGAAAACGGAAACCGAACGGGCGCAACGATGAAAATATATACTGACGAAAGCGGGCAAGAAATTGTAGAAATTCATGATTATTAATTTTTGGGCAGTAGGCGCTTAAGCTTTTTGGCAAATAGCACAAATGCATTATATATTAATATAGCAAGCTTTTTGCCCACGCACCCCCCGCCCACACCGCAAATTTAAAAAAGCATACAAATAAAAGCTCTTTTTTACGGCATTATGTCAAAAATTATTTCAATGTTCAAATTTATATTGACGCACCACGCATTTTATTATAAAATTATGTTATAGCAATATAATTTTATTTTGCAATATAAAAATATGGCGGTGTAGCCATATAATAATTAAAAAGCGACGAAGCTTTAGGGTTCATTTTTTTGTGCCCTAAAGCTTTTATTGTTTTATGCAATTTACAAGTAATAGATAAGGAAAGGTGAAAAATAATGAACGTTAGTGAGCAATTAATAAAGGAAATTGTTGAGAAAGTAGTGGCAAAAGCTACAAGCACACAGCAAAGTGAAGGCGCCGATTTTGAAAGGCACGTGGACAAAAGCGGTATTATATCGGTTAAAACTTCCACTGTGAAGTGCGAGCGCTTTGAGCAAGACGGCGTTGCGCTTAAAGACATTGTAACGCTTGAAGAAGCACCACGCATGGGCGGCGGCATTATGGAGGTAGACAACACCGCCTTTGAGTGGACGCTTACTTACGACGAATTTGATTATGTAATTGAGGGCACGCTTGAAATTGTTATTGACGGCAGAGTTATAACGGGCAATGCGGGCGACATTATTTACATACCCAAAAACAGCCATATTCAGTTTAGAAGCAGAAACGGCAAGGCACGCTATTTTTACACTGTTTACCCTGCTAACTGGCAAGAGCTGGGCTGATTAGGGTTTGTTGATAGTGTAGTTCGTTTTCCCTAGCTTTCGGGCGGTCACATAGGACCGCCCCTACAAAAATTTTATAACACCATAAAATTGCAAAAAAGCGGGCGGCCAATGGCCGCCCTCTCATTTTTAAATTATTATGTTGTTATTCAGCTGCCGGTGCCTCTTCTTTTTTGCCTTTTGTGTCTGTGTCTGCATTTTGAATTTTTGCAAGCAATACAGGTGCAAGAATGTTAGCAAGTATTAAAGCTGTTATACCTGCAACAAGTTTACCTACAACAACGCTGAAAACCATTTCGCTGTTGTTAGCCGCTGTAAAGCCTAAATGGTCGCCGAATACGAAAGCTGCTGAAACTGCAAATGCAACGTTCAAAAGTTTGCTCTTCGGGTTCATTTTGTCAAGAATGTTAAATGTTGCAATGTTGTTTGCAAGTGTTGCAACTAGGCCTGTCGAGCCATTCTCGTCCATGCCGAACAGTTTACCAACTTTTGATAGGCCTTTGCCGAATACGTCTGTAATAAACTTAACAAGTGGGAATGCACCTATTAGTGTAATACCAATAATTCCGCAAGTTGTAAGGCCTGAAATTAGAGGAACAACGCCGTCTGCATCAGGTGTGCTCATAACATCGAATACAGGGAACATTATGCCTGTTTGGAATTGGAAAACAGCAATAGCTGTGAAAATTGTAATTAAAATTGTTACCGCTTTGCCGAAAACGTTAAAGCCTGCAATCATTTTTGTAGGTATGAACCATAGGCCTATAATAATTAAGCCTGCAATTATAATAACAGGAATTAAGTTTACAAGAATTTCCATAATAGAAATTTTGTACGATGTTGTGTTCATAACAAGGCCGCCTGCAATACAGCCTAGGGGTATTGTTATTAAACCTGCAAGAACACCTGCGCCAAGGTATGGGCGGTCTTCTTTTTTAAGTATTGATAGTGCAACCGGAATTGTGAAAACAATTGTCGGGCCCATCATAGCGCCTAGAATTAGGCCTGCAAAGTTACCAATGCTCTCGTTTTCTGCAAGTTCCATAGCAAGTTGGTAGCCGCCCATGTCGTTTGCAAGAAGTGTTGTTGCAAACATAGCAGGGTCAGCGCCTACTAGTGTGTAAAGCGGTGTAATGATAGGGCCTAGTACTTCTGCAAGTACAGGGGCTGCCGCAATAACACCGGCCATAGCAATTGCAAGTGCGCCTATTGCGTTAAAGCCCTCTTCAAATTTCTCGCCGTAACCGTATTTGTTGCCCATAATTCTGTCTACCGCACCAACCAACATGAACACCATCATTATCATAATAATGATTGAGTTGATTGATATGTTGCTTATCCAAGCTTGTAATGTAGTTGTAAAGACTTCCATAATTGTCCTCCTTCTTATTGCATCATATTATTAATTTATAGTATTGTGTCGAAAAGCTCTTTTGATGGGCGTGGTATAATGCTTGTGCCCACTAAAAGCTCTGCTCCACGTGATGCCGTTTCTACTGCCGCACGCACATCGCCAACGTCGCCCGTAAGCGTTACAAAGCCTTTTCCGCCTATGGCGTAGCCTGTGCGTACTTCAATAAGTGTAATGTTTGCGGCTTTTGCCGCCGCGTCTGCCGCTTTTATGGCAGACGCCACAGAATAAAACTCTAAAATTCCAAGTGCTCCCGTAGTTTCAACATTGCTAGTCATTGATATTGCCGGGAAAAGCTGTGCGTGAACATTTGGCAAAATCAGCGTGTCAACAACACATTCATCGCCTTGTTTTTCGCCTGCTGCCATTGCCGCTTTAACATCGCCTGTGTCGCCCCCAATAATAATCATGTACTTTCCGGGGCAAATTGTCGATGCTCGAAGCAGTTCCACGCTTGCCGCTTTAACCATAAAGTCGCACGTTTCAATGCCCCTTGCTATACTTGAAAGTTCAATCATTCCTATTGCATTTGGCATTGGCTACGCCTCCTTTGTTCGGGCTATTGTAACGCCCATTTCGTCTATTTTTTCAACAGTGCCTGCAATGCTTGCGTGTATGTTTGCGCTTAGCCCCTCGGCCGCTTTGCCTATTAAATCTCCCGTTTTTACGGTGCTACCCACGCTAACATTTGGCACAGCCGCTTTGCCTATGTGCTGTTTCAGCGGTATGTATACGCTGTTTGGTGAAAGCTGTGTTATGCTCTCGCCCTCTACATGCTCGCTGTAATATTTTGATAGCCCTAGCCTTGCCACAAGCCGCCCTGTTGGAATTTGGCGCATAGTAAGCTCTTTTCTCATACATGGCTGTGTGTTCTTTGGCACGTTAACGCCTTTTTCTCTTATAACGCCTTTAACATAGTCGTTAACACGCCTGGGCGAAAGCCCCATTGGGCAAGAGAACAGCTCACATGCACCACAACTGCAACAGTTAGCGGCATCACCGAAAGCTGATAGGAATTGTTCCTCGCTCAAATCGTTTTTAACTCGCGATAAATTGCGCATTACTATGTGTGGGCGAATTTGATGTCCAAGCAAATATCTCGGGCACAAGTCTGTACACATGCGGCACTGTATGCAAGCGGCGTGTGTTTGTAGCTTTAGCTTATCCATGCCGGTGGTTGCGCGGCGTATTAAGTAGTGGTCTTTTTTCAAAACAATTATGTTTCCCGTTGTTTTCGTCACAACAGCCGCTTCAATTTTTTGCGAGTCTGCCACCACTTGCCCCATCATTGGGCCGCCTAAAATTACTGAATAGTCGCTAAAATTCGGCACTGCCGCTTCAACACACTGTGTTATTTTTGTGCCTATGGGCACTTTCAACATTATGGGCTTTTTTACTTCGCCCACAACGCTTAGTAATTTTTGCGTTACGGGTGATGCGTTTTTTAGCGCCTGGCTTATATTTAAAAGTGTGCCCACATTGCTTACAACTGCGCCTACATCAAGCGGCAAACCCCTTTCGGGCACGCTTTTGCCCGTTACAAGTGCCACTATTGTTTGCTCGTCGCCTGCCGGGTAAAAAGCGTCCATTTCGAACATCTCAATATCTGCGTTTAGCTGTTTAACAGCGTTGCAAATGGCGGCAATCTCTTTTTTATACTTTGCCTTTGTGGCAAACACTTTGCGTTTTGCACAGAGTGTTTCACCCACCGCCATAATTGCCGTTACAATTTCCGTTGCATACTCGCGCATTATGTACTTATCTGTCTCAATAAGTGGCTCACACTCGGCGGCGTTTACTATAAAAACTTCAGCTTTTGCGCTAATTTTTATATGCGTTGGGAAGCCTGCGCCACCCGCACCTACAATGCCGGCGTTTTTAATAGTCTCTATTATATCCACAGTGAAAACTCACCACCTTTACAGCACGCTCAAGTCTATTTCTTTGTCGTCCACAATGCCCACAACGCTTGCGTCAACAGGTATGCTCATGTCGCCTGCGGCGCTTCTGGCAGAGCTTCCGCCTACTATAATAACAGTTTCGCCAACGCCTGCGCCTATAACGTCTGCCGCAATCATCGGCACTTTGTAGTTGCTGTCATCGCGCAAGTTAAGCGGCTGAACTATAAGCAGTTTAAAGCCGTTTAGTTTTTCTTCTTTGCGTGTAGCCCAAATTGTACCTATTACCTTTGCCACCAGCATAGCCTTACCTCCGGTTTGTTTAATTATTAAGCGTCTTCACGCACAATTGTAAGCGAATATTTGTTTGCATATTCTTTCGCAAGGTCGGTTAATATTGCTTTTTTAGCCACACACACAGTGCCTGCCTTGTTTGCCTTTGCCGCCGCCATGTCTTTTTCTGTTACAACTTTTTTTGTTAGCTTCACAGTGCATAAATTTGCACTGCTTTGCACAAAGCTTGCGGCTACCGCTTTACTTCCACCACTGCAATTTGCAAGAATTTTGCCCTCAATTTCCGCACACGGGCAAATTGTTATGCCGCAGTTTAAAAGCCTGCTCAATTTGTTTTCAAGAAAAGCATAATATTCGTTTTTTCTGCTTTGTGGGCGGTAGTTGTATAGCTCCACTTCTTCTTTTGGCACAATAATTTTTTTATCCAGCAAAATTGCCTTTTGGGCAAGGCTTGAAAAAGGTGTGTCGCACACGCCGCCCGAAAGCCTGCAAAGCAGTTCTACCGTAAAGCCAAAAAGTATTACTGCGTCGTATTTTTCAACGTCTACATTGTAGTTTTGTTCTAGTGCACAGTCTATTTCGCAGTTAGCTTTTAGGCTTTCGCTCTCATAAATCTCGTGGCATTTTTCGCCGTGCTGTGGCGTTAAAATAAGCAGTTTTTGTTTGCATGGTGCGCTGTTTGCAGCAAAATTTACACCGCCGCTTTTGCTTTCAAACTCGCTCATTTTTTGTGCAACGCGCTTTACTATTTCATTCACAAGGGTATTGTAATCCATTAGTTTTACCCCCTTCCCATTTAGTTGTTAGTTATTAGATATTTGTTGTTAGTTATTTAACCGGCGGTGCCTGCTTTGCACAGCATTGCAATTCCGGCCGGTGTAACTAAAAACGGGTTGTTTGGTTTTACCGTTTTTATGCCTGTTTCATATTCAAAAATTTTCTCTATGCCTGTAAGGCAACATGTGCCACCGCATAAATAAAGTGTTTGAGTATTGTTTTTGTCAATATATCTATTAACAATGCTAGCCATTTTTTCTATAACAGGCTTTACAACAGGTAAAATTTCTTTGTGGTTTTTATAGTCTTGCTTCAGCTTTTCAGCTTCTTCAAAAGGTATGTGGCGGTTGCCGGCTATTACAAGTGTCACGTGTGTTCCGCCTGTGGGTTCGTCTTCTACTTGTATAACTTTGCCATTTTCCAAAACGGCAAGCCCTGTTGTGCCACCGCCTATGTCCACCACAACGCCGTCGTCAATTTCATAAATAGCATTTGCGGCAGTTGGCTCGTCTAGTATATTTGTAACTTCAAAGCCTGCGCCCTCGGCAACGTATTGGTGCGTTTTAATGCTGGATTCTGTACCTGCCGGCATTGCAATTGCGCAATTTAAAAGCTGAACGCCAACGCGCTTTTCAACTTTTTCTTTCAGCTCTCGCACTATTCTAAGTGCGCCTGTATAGTCTACCACAACGCCGTCTCTAAGCACTTGTGCATTTTGCTTTTCACATGCTATCGGGTTATTTTCTTCGTCCAGCACAACAATAACAATGTATGCCGTGCCAAGGTCAAGCCCTACTTTATAAAGTTTGCCGCATGGCTTAAACGTCTCGGTTTCGCTGTTTTCAACTCTCTGCATATATTCGTTTACTCTGTCTACATTCATTAAAAGCCTCGTTTCATTTTGCGCATTTTGCTTTATTGCTCCCCCAATTAAATCGTGGACAAATACCCTAAAGGGATTTTGTTCGTAGTTCAAGGAAGTGGTAGCACGTTACTTCACTATTTTGCCCAGTGTGAACCCTTTAACAAAAGCGGCGTTAGCCTCGTCGAAATCAACATGCATACGAAAGTCAAACGCTTTGTCTACGCGAACAACAACATCGTTGAAAGTAACAGGGCGCTCTGTTAAAACTTTTACGCTTACTTTTTCTTTGTTTTGAAGGCCTAAATTTTGCGCCGTTTGCGGTGGCATGTGAATATGGTTTTGCGCCACAATTGCGCCCTCTTTAACTGTTACACTGCCACACGGCCCCTCAATTGTTATAGGTGCAGAGCTTTCCGTGTCGCCCGATTCTCTAAGCGGTGCGTCTATGCCAAGCTCAATACAGTCGCTTCTTGAAAGCTCTGCCTGTGTGCTTTTTCTCTCAGGGCCCAGCACTGCAACACGCTCTTTTTTGCCCTTTGCGCCCACAAGCGTTACACGCTCTTCACACAAAAACTGCCCCGGCTGTGATAAATCTCGTTTCGGCGTTAATTTTGCGCCTTTGCCAAACAAAATTTCAACGTGTTCGGCTGTTAAATGCACATGCCTTGCCGACACTTCAACTTCAACAAACCCTGCATTCATAACGGCATTTACAACGGCATTAATTATGTTTTCCATTTTGCCTCCTTGCCTTTATGCGTAATCGCCTGCTAAATACTTGCACATTATTATGTGCACAGCACTTGAAAGGCGGTTTAGTTCTTCTATTATATCGGGCCTTGTGCATTTGCGGTTTGTACGAAAAGCCTCGCTTGCAAACACTTCCGTTTCACGTATTGATGTTCGAAGCCTGTTTAATTCTGCATAGTCAAGCCCTAGTTTATAATCGGGCAAAACCATTTGTTTCACTTTAAAAAACTTCATAGGGTTGTGAGAGCGCTCTCTCAACTGTTCATGTGTAAGCCCTATAATTTTGTCGTTTGTAAACTGCTCGTTCAAAACGTCACAGCGCATAAGCTCGCGCAATATTTGCACTATATTGTCTAAATCTTCTATAAGCTTTTCGCTTGTTCCACGCGTGTTCATTTGCGCCTGTGTTACTATAAAAATTGCTTGAAGAGAGTCGAGCTTGCCCCTAAAGACAATGCGCGGGTGGTTTTTTGCCACAAGAACGTTGCTGTAAAGCTGTGTCATGTGTTCGGGCTTTTCGGTATAAAACGCACCTGTTTCCTCGTCTACATATTTTGCGGCATTTTGGGCGTTGCTTTCACTTGCAAGTGTGCTTGCCGCACTGCTTTGCGCTGCTGTGCTTTGCCCCGAAAACGGCACTTTTACAGCTGTGCTGTTTTCTTCGCCTGCTTTTTTTATAGCTATTTTGCGCTGTTGCAAATACTCACGCGCCGCCGGCGACAATATTTTGCCCTCGGGTATAAAATACGTTTCGGGCTCATTACACCTAAGCTCGTCTCGAAGTATTGCCTCTGTGATGACTTTCAAGTTTGTCACCCCCTAAGTTCTGTGTTTTTAGCAAGGCAATAATT
>CAYJHA010000029.1:12696-21162 GCA_964369785.1 uncultured Bacteroides sp. | reverse complement strand
CTCTTCACTAGAGCCTAAATCTAGCGCGTCTGCCAATTCCGCCACGTCCGCATATGTACGTCTTGATACACCACTTCGTAAAGCAGTAATTTCAACACGGTGCTAATATTATATCACATAACATATAAAAAGTGCAACAGTTTTTTTAATATTTTTTCATTTTTTTTGCTGTTAATTTCTCAAAGCGCAAAAATGCAATTTAACCTTAATAAAAATTCGCAACAACATAACGTAACTATACAATGCAAAGAAATACTAAACTGTCAAACATTGCACCGCAAATAAATAAAATTATTATGCTGGTAAAAATTACATGCTGTTTGGTGCTGTAACTTTTAAAATAGCAAGCGTGTTGCACAGCGCTGTTCGTGTTGCGTTGCACAGCGCTACACGTGCGTTTAAAAGCCCTGTATCACTGCCCTTAACGCGGCATGAGTTATAAAACTTGTGGTACTGCGTGGCAAGCTCCACAGCATAGCGTGTTATGCGTGCCGGCTCAAAATTCTTAGCCGCCATTTCAATTTCATATGGTAAATTGGCTATTAGCCTAACTAAATTGCGCTCGTTTTCGTGCTCTAAAAGTGTCAGGTCACACTCTTCAATACTGCAAGCTTTTATGCCCTCTTGCTCTAAACTTTTTAGTATGCTGCAAATTCGTGCGTGCGCATACTGCACGTAATATACGGGGTTTTCACTGTCTTGCTTAACAGCAAGGTCTAAGTCAAAATCAACAGCGCTTGTGCTTTCACGCATGTTGAAAAAGAAACGTGCCGAGTCGAGCGGCACATCGTCCAATAGCGACGAAAGCGTTATTGCCTTGCCTGTTCGCTTCGACATTCTAACAGGCTCTCCGTTTTGTAAAAGGCGCACAAACTGCATTAAAACAATGTGCAAGTCGTCGCCGTTTAGGCCTAGGGCGTCCATTGCACCTTTAATTCTTGCAACATGGCCGTGATGGTCTGCCCCCCAAACATTTATGCATGTTTTAAAGCCACGAACGGCAAATTTATTGTAGTGGTATGCTATATCTGCCGCAAAATATGTGGGTATTCCGTTTGCTCTAACTAAAACTTCGTCTTTATCTTCTGTGTTAACTTCGCCGCTTTCGCCCTTGCGTGCGTTTTTATTTGCGCCGTATTTTTTACTGTACTGCGCACTTTTATACCAAATTGCGCCGTCTTTTTCATAAGT
Source organism: uncultured Bacteroides sp. (assembly GCA_964369785.1). Taxonomy (GTDB): domain Bacteria; phylum Bacillota; class Clostridia; order Oscillospirales; family Ruminococcaceae; genus Ruthenibacterium. The sequence continues at coordinate 19,971 of CAYJHA010000029.1, read as the reverse complement.
AGCGCCTGCGGCTTTTAGTTTTTCAAGAACATCTGCCACTGCGCCGCTATTGTGCAGTTCATTTTCGCTGAACCACACATCATACTCAATGCGGTATTTGCTTAAATCATCTTTAAGTGCCGCAATGTTTTTCGGCAGTGCAAAGTCTACAAGCTCTTTTTCAAGTGCTTGCATAGCCTCGTCGCCCTCGTTATCTGTTGCAAATTGCCCACCGTGAATGTCTGCAAAACTTTGCGCAAGCTCTTTAATATCCTCGCCCTTGTAGCCGTCCTCAGGGAACGGTATGCTTTCCTCGCCCTTGTAAATTTGCATATAGCGCACGGCAAGGCTTTTGCCAAATTTCATTATCTGGTTGCCTGCATCGTTTATGTAAAATTCGCGAGCAACGCTGAACCCTGCCCAGCTTAAAGCTTCCGCAAGGCAGTCTCCCAGTGCGCCGCCACGTGCGTTGCCAAGGTGCATTGGCCCTGTTGGGTTTGCAGATACAAACTCTACGTTTACGCGCTCACCATTGCCAAAGCCTGTTTTGCCGTAGTTATCTTTTAACTCACACGTTGCTTTTATAACGTCGCAAAACCACTCGTTTGAATAGTATAAGTTAATAAAGCCCGGGCCCGCAATTTCGGCGCGGCTGAACATTGTGCCGCTTAAATCTCCAATTGCCGCGCAAATTGCTTGTGCGGCTTTTTGTGGTGCCATTTTAAAATTTCGTGCGCCTGCCATTGCTATATTGCTAGCTAAATCGCCGTTTTTAACGTCGGCCGGTATTTCCACAACAAAAGTTGGCACTTCACACTGTGGCAGTGCGCCGTTTTGCTGTGCTGTGCTTACCGCCTTAATAAAAAGCTCGCGTGCCTCAACCATCGCCGCTGATATTGGGTTATAATTTGCATATAATTTCATAAAATTTGCTGTACATTCCTTCCACATTGCTGTTTGTAACTGCGTGCGTGCTTTTTGCAGCACAAAGTTTCTAATTTACTTCTTTTACCGTAATGCGCACAATATTTTTGCTAACGCGCTCAGAGTCAACGTCTAGCATGTAACTGAACTTTAAGCTTCCGCCATTTGTTGTAAGCTTGCTTTGTATCTCATCTGCCGCAACGCCAAGCGTCATTGCGCCGGCGCCTGTCTCGTAGTGGCAAACGTGGCGGCACCCTTTTTCAATTATTAGGTGGCTCGGAGAGTCGCCATGGCGTATCATGCTAACTTTTCGGTCTCCTTCTACTTTAACAGTAGTTGTGCTTCCCTTAAAGCCCGTTTCTTCTGTTTCGCTGTATGTAATAAAAAATGTGCCGTTCTTCTTAACAAAATTTCCGCGTGTCAACAGCTCAACGCTGTCACTGTCGTTGTCGTTTTCCATTGTTCCGTGAACTTTAATCAAATAATCTTCTTTCATGGGGATACGCTCCATTTCTTGCCATAAAGGCAATAGGCTTATAAATTGCCAAATGTATGCCCGCTGTTTTATAAACGCCGTTTTTAATAACCGTCAACGCTTATTTTATACACGTCGCCGCCTGCATAGCTGCCTAAAAAAAGCTTTGCAAGTTGGCGGAAATTCTCGGTGGAATCGCTAACATAAAACTGTGCGTTTGAAGCTTTGTTGTTTGCGCTATCGCAAAGCATACCGCTGTTTTTTAGCTCTTCCATTGCTAGTTTTGATGTCTCTGCACCGGGGTTAATAAGTGCTACGTTTTCGCCCATAACATCGCGAATTACAGGCTCTAAAATTGGGTAGTGCGTGCAACCTAAAATAAGCACGTCCACATTAGCCTTTTTTATGTTGCTTAAATAGTCTTCAGCTACAAGCGTTGCCACTTTGTTGCCACGCTCGAAATAGCCGTTCTCAACAAGGGGTACAAAAAGCGGGCAACTTTGCGTAATAATTTCAACATTCGGTAAAAGTGCGTTTATCTCAGTGTTATAGCTGTGGCTGTTAATTGTTGCCGGTGTGCCTATAACGCCAATGCGCTTAGTTTTTGTGCGCTGTACCGCCGCTTTTGCTGCGCTTTCAACAACGCCGGTATACGGCACGGGCAGTGTGCTGTAAAACTCTTTCGGCAATGTGCTGCTAACTGTGCCACATGCCGCCATAATATACTTAACGTTCTTTTCAAGCAAAAAAGCTATGTCTTGCTTTGCGTACTGTATAATTGTTTCTCTCGAGCGTGTGCCGTACGGTACACGCCCTGTGTCGCCAAAATATATAATTTGCTCGCTTGGCAGTAGTTTGCGCAATTCGCGCACAGCTGTTAGCCCGCCAAGGCCTGAGTCAAATACGCCAATGGGCGCATTATTGTTTATCATTTTGGCACTTCCTCACAATTAATTTTTCTCAACGGCAAGTTTAATAAGGCTGTCTAAAAGTTCGCTGTATGTCTCGCCGTTTGCCATCATCATTTTCGGGTACATGCTAATGTTTGTAAAGCCGGGCAATGTGTTAATTTCGTTCAAAAGCACGTTTCCTGTGCCTTTTTCCACAAAAAAGTCTACACGAGACAAGCCTTTGCAACACAGCGCCCTGTAAGCTTTAACCGCCGCTGTTTGCACCTCTTTCAGCTTTTCTTCGCTAAGCTGTGCAGGTATTTGCACACGGCTGTCGCCCTTGATGTATTTGTCTTCAAAATCGTAAAAATCTTTGCTTGCTATTATTTCGCCGGGGTATGTGCTTTGCACTTCGTCGTTACCTCGCACCGCACACTCTACTTCTTGCCCAACAACACAGCGCTCGAATAAAACTCTGTCATCGTGTTTTAGGGCTAGCTCAACAGCGCTTAAAAGCTCGCTTTTGTTTTCTGCCTTGCTAACACCAAGGCTACTGCCTGCGTTTGCAGGCTTTACAAAAATGGGGTAATTCAGCTTTTTGCAAAGCCGTTTTTCAATGTCGTCAAAGTTGTTTTTTTCATGTGCAAGCATATAGTCCCACTCGCACCTTTTAATGCCAAGGGCGTCCATAACGCTGTTTGCAATTATTTTGTCCATACAAACCGCACTGCCCAAAACTTTGCAGCCCACATAGGGTATGCCGGTAAGTTCTAAAAGGCCTTGAACTGTGCCGTCCTCGCCGTTTTTGCCGTGAAGAACAGGGAAAACAACATCTATATCTATGCTTTGAACACCGCTTTCGCTAAATAAAACAAGCCCTTTTTTGCCGCTTCCGGGGCAAAATGAGCACGGCGTGCATTTTTCGTTTTGCCATGCCCCGCTTTTAATGTGCGAATACTCTCCCTCGTAATAAAACCAGTTGCCCTCTTTCGTTATGCCAACGGGAATTACGCTGTACTTTTCGTCGTTCAAATTTTCAAAAATTGATGTAGCGCTAAGCAGTGATATATCGTGCTCGCTTGAAGCGCCACCGAACAAAACCGCAACGTTTAATTTGTTCACTAATCCACCTCGTTTTGCCCTTGCTAAACTGCAAAAGCCGTGTAAATTTGGGCGAAATTGCCCTTTATTCATATTTATGATATTATATACAAAAGAATACACCTAAGTTTAACATATAATAAGGTAAAATAAAAGATGTATAATATTTAAATTTTGTGTATTTTTCATAAAAAAGTTTTATGTTTTGATATAACGTTAAAAGTTGCAAGTGTATTTTAGTGAGAATTTTTGCGCTATTATTTGTGCAATTTACACAAAAATGGGCAGTGTGTAAATATTTATAGCGCTGCTAGGATAAATTTTCCAATAATGGAAAGGGGTTCAATTTGAGGCTGGACAAATACGTTGCTTCGTGCACAGGCAAAGGGCGAACAGAGGTGAAAAATTTAATAAGAGCCGCAAAAGTAACCGTGAACGGTGAAATTTGCAAAAAAGCAGACGCACAAACCGGCGACAGTGACGATGTGCGCCTAAATTCACAGCGCCTTGTGTTAGTGCGGCAAATATTCATAATGATGAATAAACCCAAGGGTGTAGTTTGTGCGTGTAAAGACGAGAGAGATACAACTGTTATTGACCTTGTGAAAGATAAGTTCCCGGCAAAAGATTTATTCCCGGCCGGCAGGCTTGACAAAGACAGCACAGGCTTTGTTCTTATAACAAACGATGGGCAGTTTGCCCACAGCTTTTTGGCGCCGAAAAAGCACGTGAGCAAAACATATGACGTTGTGCTTGACGCACCTGTTACGCCTGAGATGGTTGCCGCGTTTGAGGCAGGTGTTACACTTGCAAGCGGCGAAAAAATGAAAGCGGCACAGCTGAAAGTGTGTGAAACCAGCTGTGAAAGCAATGATGAGAGCGGCGAAAAGTTTTATGCACGGGTTGTAATAACTCAGGGCGTATACCACCAAGTAAAGCGAATGTTTGGTGTGTTTGGTGTAGGTGTTTTGGAATTGCACCGCAGTGCGATAGGCGAACTTGAGCTTGATAAAAGTTTAAGGCTTGGCGAATTTCGCACTTTAGAGCCGAATGAAATTGATAAAATAGTTGCTAAAAAATAGTGTGGTATGAATTAAATTTTACTTGGCAAAGGCGATTTTGCCAACGGCATTAAAACAAATGGCCTTATAGGGATATTGAAACCCTATAAGGTCAATTATATTTGTAGTGTTTGCAAATAAAATAAAAGTATTGGGGTCTACAAATTGCCCTTTAGCAATAACAAAAGGGCGGTTTTTGTGTTGAGCTTTTCGACTAGTGCAATTGTAGATATAGAACCTGTGTAGATGCGACAAAAAAATGTGCGCCCTAAGCAAGAGCTTAGAGCGCGATTTTGTGGCCAGTGCAGGGCTGATGGCGTAAATAACCATAAGGGGCATAGAAAAAACGCACGCACAAAAAAAGACATCGAGCTTTACTCGATGTCAATTGGGTGCAGCTTCAAGCTGCTGGTGCGGATAAGAGGACTTGAACCTCCACCGAGTTGCCCCGACTAGAACCTGAATCTAGCGCGTCTGCCGATTCCGCCATATCCGCATACCTATTCAAAATAGTATGCTAATAATATCACGAAAACAAACGCAGGTCAAGTATTCATAACATTTTTGCCATTAACTAAACAACCTATTAGCGCAATTATTGCAATTAATGCAATGGCGTAATCACCAATTTGTTAAAATGCAAGAAGTTGAGCAACAAGATGTGCAACAAATTACAATTTTAAAAAAGTAAGCGCGGTTTTATATAACCGAATTGGCTTGTGGCACATTTTTCCTTGCCGTGCCCTCGTCTTCGCCGTAAAAGCGCACGCGATATTCCCACCACTGCGCCGCGCCGTTTAGGCAGTCTTGCCTCATTTGCTCACGCTCTGTAACTTCGTCGGCAACAATGCTGTCGTCCCACTTAAAGCTAGCGCCATATGTGCCTGTTGGTGCAAGCTTATATAAATCAGCATACGTGCAAACAATGCTTGCAAGCTGTGAAAGGCTGTTTTGCAGTGCTGTTTGCAAATCTCTCACAGCGGCATAGCTTCGCTGTTTGCTTGCGCGTATTTCCTCTGCTGTTTTATCTGTGTTTTGTGGGTCAGATAAAGTGCCGTATGCAAGCGAGCAGTTGAATTCTATGCGCTTTAACATTAAATCCAGCCCATTTATAATGCTTTCATCACGCAAATTTGGGGCAAAAACTTTGTAAAAATCGCTGTCACTGCTTGCAAGCTGCCTGAACAGCCGCTGTTTGCCTTTTGGCAGTTTCGGTGCGTCATCGTTTATGCCCATAAGCACGTCTTGTGCGGCGTCCACTGCAAGCTCGCCGCCCTCAAACTCCCAAAGTAAGCGCGCATATTGCTCGTTTGCGTTTTGTATAAGCCCCATAGCACGCCCAAAAACAGATACACCAAGTGGGCTGTGCCTGTCCACATTATTTGCGCCGGGAACACGCAAATAAGAAAATAGCGGCTCTTTAACATTTTCGAACTTTACAAACGCGGCTATGTCTGCCCATTCAGCTACGTCTGTAAGGTTTATTTGTTTGCCCAAATTTGTTTTATTGCCGCTGAAAAATGCCTTGTTTTCAACGGTATACGTGCCTTTAGCAAAATTGTGATGCTCAAGGCGTGTGTATATTGCCCCGTCTTTTGCAATTTGGTCGCAGAAAACCGCGCTTGTCATTCGTCCGCTAGAGTCAAAGCCTGTAGGCACAAAGCAATCTGCCTGAACAAAGTCTATATGCACAGCGCCGCCTGCCACATACGGCTTAAAAACACAGCCGCCCAGTGCGCACGCATATTCGGTGTATCTACGTAAATTTTGCAAAACAGGGCGCATTGTTTTGTTTAAAAACTCTCCGCGGCTTCCTGTAAATTTAATGTTTGCCTCAAGCGTTGCAATGCGTGCAAATTCTGCCGAAATTGACGCAGGTAAGCCCAAATTTGCGCCGCCTGCCGCCCTTGATGTGCCACCTTCGTACATACTTGCCCACGTGCTAATTGCGCTTTCCATTAAATTGCTAAGCGCTTCGCCGCCGCTTGCCTCGCCTTGTTGTGTGAAAAAATTGCGCACACACGTGCGTAAAAAATTTAACATGCGTGAAAACATAATTTTATCTCCATTCTATCCATTTAAATTCGCGCGATAAAATGCTTGCGCAAAAATATCGCATATCGTCCATTGCGTGGTCGTTTTGTTTAATAACTTCATCTTTTCCCGTGCCTTTATCTGCCCATTTGTACAGCTCAAATTCCCTTAACGTGTTTTCACAGCTTTCGCATATTTTAAGCCGCCCGCCCACCAGTAGCGACGCAGTAACCCTTATTCCGTCCAGCACGCTGTTTTCTGCTTTACGCACTGTAAATTTTGCATGTTTTCTTACAGTTTGTATAAACGAAGCGGCACTTGGGTCAATAATAACACGTTGAATTACATAACCTTTTGCAAAATTTTCCAGCTCTGTATAATATTCTTCATCTGTGAGCTGGCACATTGCTTTTTCACTGTCGTGGTAAAATTCTTTAACGCGAACTGCTACATTTCCTGAAACGCACCACAGCCCCATGCTAAACGGGTTGCGTGTGCCATAGTCTATACTAATAAAAAAGCGCCCCGAAATATTGTTTGCATTTTTAACTGTAAAGCGCTCTTTTTCTTGTGCAAACATGGGGTAAACAAGGCCACTTTGTGCCACCCACAGCCCCTTAACAAACCTGTCGTAGAAAGCGCCTGTGTACATACCTTCATAGCGTTTAATCATGCTAGGCGTTAAGCTTGGGTTGTCGCGCATTGTAAAGTGAACATAAAGAAGGTTTTTCTCGTTTTTTTTCTTTATCCAGCTTTTGTAAAACCAATGGTGCGGCCCTTCGGGGTTGCAACAAAACCACCACTTACTGCC
>CAYJHA010000029.1:0-12596 GCA_964369785.1 uncultured Bacteroides sp. | reverse complement strand
GCAAAGCTTTGCATGTTAAACGTCTCCATTGCCCACATGCAGAAAGACAGCGACAGGCAAAGCGATTTGCCGCTTCTAATGCTGCCGTCGGCAATTATGCCATCCATGCTTTTTTTTGGCGATTCAGCGCCCCACCACTTTATAACTTTCGCCTGTGTCGTTGTAAACGGCAAAAAAGCAAACGGTTCAAAATCCTGAGCATTTTCGGGGTTTTGCATTTCTTGCGCTGCTAAAGAAGCGCCGGTTTGTGCGTTTTTGCTTTTATGCAATTGTTTTTGCTGTGCGTAAGCTTTTGCTTGATATTCTTTTGCGGCTTTTATGTTTTCGTCTACTGTTTTCCATTTCTCTTCTAGAATGCTATTTGAGAGCCTCATTTTACAACTCACCACCTCGCCTTGCCCTAATTTGTTTTAAGTGAAAACGTACTATAATCGATATAGCCGCACTCGTTTATTTTAAAACTCACTGCCTTTTAAAATTCGCTGTCATCGTCAAATTCGTCTGGTTCATCACACTCGTCAGCCCACACGTTTTGCCCTGCACCCTCCAGCGCCGCTTGAAAGTTATCAGCCCCTGCATTAAAGCATTTGTCGTCAGTAATGTCGTCGCTAGTGCTTTCAAAATCTTCGCCTTGTGGGCAAAGCTTTGCCGCCGCTATTGAAATTTTGCGCCGCTCTGCCTCGCGCCTGTGCACATCTGCCGGGTTCATTTCGTGGTAGGCTGTAAGCCATTCAAGCGCTTTCATTCTGTCTGAAAACTTAATAGTAATGCCGTCTTTGCCTTGGCGTATTTCTGCAATTAAGCTGCCGCTTACAATGTCGGGCAAAAAAACATGCACTTTATCGTTGCTTTTTATAAATATGCCGGAATTTGTAGCTTCAATGTCGTTTAGCTCAATAGGTATGCTTGCGAGTGTTACTAAATCAAAAATGTCGCCAAATGCTATGTCCATATACTTTTGCAAAACTTCCGAGCCGTCTGCAAACGAGTAATTGTTCTGGTTCTCTTTCATTTTCTTTATGTATTCCTGAACCCTTTCACTTTGCAACATCTCATAGCCCTTTGCAAGGCACTCGCTTTTTTCAAAACCTGCGTGGCGTGCGGCACTTTCTGCATTGTAAGTTTTTAGGTAGTTTACGCAAAACAAAAGTTCCTCACGGCTTAAATTTTTGCTATTTTTCCTTTTTGCTGTTTTTTTTACACTGTTCTTTTCAGTGGCCATTTACATTCCCCCTCGTTACACTTTTATTAATTTATATAATAAAAAGGGGGCGCTGTTACTTACAAATATAACGATGTTTGTTACTTTTTTGTAATTATTGCCGCCAAATTTATTTAAAATGCGACAAAAAACTTTGCTACAATGTAATAAACAACAAAAACACAAGAAATTACTGAAAAACACCTAAAATACATTGTTTTCTCACAATTACCCTTGAAAACCATACATGCTGTTATCGCTTGCATATTTTGTGTAAAAGCGTTTAATCATAACACTTAGGTGGCTGTCGTAAAGCGGTGTGTTTGTGCCAAGTGTTCTGTAACTCAGTGTTGTGGCAGGCACTGTGGTTGTCACTGCTTCAAATAATATGTCGCTGTATTCGCCTGCTATTTCGTTGCATAAGTTTCGCACATATTCTTTTTTTTCTTCGCTGAAGCTGTCAAAATTAACGCACTGCCAGTAAATTAAACTTTGCACTTTTTCGCACAGCCCAAACCTTTTTCCCCTGTGGTATTTCATTGCTGCCTCCAAATTTGTGTATTTTTTGCATTATTATTTTGAGTAGATTAATTTTTTAAAGCAACTTGCTTTACATGCAAACGGCTATAAATGTGGCACAACTTCAATTTCATTTTCAAAAAAGCACTCGTTAAAAATATGGCGCTTGTGCTTGTTTAAAAGGCTAACTAAAACCCAACCTTTTTGGCTTACAAAAAGCACTTTGCCGAAAGTGGCAACACGCGGGGCAAACCTACCTTGCATTAAATCCCATGTGCCCTGCGGCACAGGCCTTATATGTATAAACTCACCAACTTTAATTTTTTTGTTCATTTTAATCTCCATTCTGTGCGTAGCACAAATAGTTTTGAATAATCTCCGTACAGAATGGAGATTAATTGGCATGTGCCGTCTGTGACGGCACGCCGTTTAAATAATTGATAGCGTGACTTTTCACGCTATTCGTCCTCTCGTACTTTTTTGTTTTAATAGTCAATGCGCTATTTAATAAGCGCTAATACACAGTGCACACACCCCACTTGTAACATTTTGTCTCGAGTTAAATAAATTTCGTCACCGTCAGAAACGGTGTTGCCACACATATCGCACTTTTCATTATGCTGTGTTATATCGCAGTACTTGGCACTTACAAATATTTTGTGTTTCATTTGCTCCTCCAAAATTAATAGTTTACTTATGTGAACAAATGTGGTATAATTTACCTCATAGACAGTTCGCAAAGTAACAAAGTTCACCTAAATGAACTAATTGTATATAGTATAGTTCACAACAGGGAACTTTTCAAGCCGAAAAAGTTCAAAAGCAGAAACTTTGTCGGTTTGCACAATTTAGAGAGGTGTAAATAGTGTTTTTTGCCAATTATTGCAATCTATGTAAAGCTAGGGGGTTGTCACCGACAGGTGCAGCAGTTGAAATGGGGCTTAGTAGGGCAGCGGTTTCTGCGTGGCGCAATAAAGATAGGTTGCCGCAGGCAGGTCAATTGCAAAAAATTGCAGATTATTTCGGTACAACGGTAGATTTTCTATTAAGCCCTACCGAGCAAGACGAAATTGCATACACAAACCTTAATCAAGAGACAGAGCTTGCCCTTTATTTGAATGAGCTGAAAAACCGCGAAGATATGCGGATTTTGTTCTCTCTTGCAAAAAATGCAACTAAAGAGGAAGTTATGCAAGCAGTTAAAATAATTGAAGCCTTGCGCGATAAATAATTGGAGGTTTTAAATTTTGAACAACATATATATTCGCAAAATATCTTTGCCTAAAAATGTGCGCGGTGTTACAATAATAGACAATGATGACAACTACAATGTTTACGTTAACACAAACCTTTGCCAAAAAGCTGTGGAAGCAACAATTGCACACGAGATGTGCCATATACATAAGAACCATTTTTATAATGAACAAACAGCTTTACAAAGCGAAAATGAAGTTGAAGAAATTCAAAATTAAAAGCTGTTTAAAAGTTTGCGGTTTGCAAAGCTGTGCAACAAAAAGCGGTGCCATAGTTTGAGCAAGTGCAAAAAAATATTGCAAGTTCGTCAAAATTTTGGTACAATATGTTATATATCACTTAAATTTTATATAATTAAGGGGCGATGCATATGGAAATTTCTAACAAAGATATACTTGCAAAAGTTGACCATACGTTGCTAAAGCAAGACGCAACATGGCAGCAAATTGAGGCAATATGCAACGAGGCACTTGAAAACGGCGTTGCAAGTGTTTGTATTAACCCTGCTTTTGTAAAAAAAGCCGCAGATTATTTAAACGGGCGTATTCCCGTGTGCACTGTAATAGGCTTTCCGCTTGGTGCAAATAAAACGCAGTGCAAAGTTGATGAAGCTAAAAAAGCACTTGAAGACGGCGCTAAAGAGTTTGATATGGTTATTAACATAGGCAAGCTGAAAGAGCGCGATTTAAACTATGTTGAAAACGAAATACGCGAGATAAAAAAAGCTGTGGGCGATAATATTTTGAAAGTAATAATTGAAACATGCCTTTTAACTGACGAAGAAAAAGAAATTATGTGCGACATAGTTTGCAATGCAAAGGCAGATTTTATTAAAACTTCAACAGGCTTTTCAACAAGCGGTGCAACGTTTGATGATATAGCGCTTTTTAGCCGCTGTGTTAACGGCAGGTGTAGCATAAAAGCGGCCGGCGGCATACGAACACGTGAGGATATGGTGAAGTTTATCGAGCTTGGCGCAAGCCGCCTTGGAACAAGCAGCGCCATTAAAATTTTAAACAGCGAGGTAGCAACCGGCTACTGATACGAACAAAATAATAAGGGGGAGCGTGACAACATGAGCAGTACTTTTGACTATAACAGCATTACACCCGAAATTAAAAAATACAGCCGTATGTGCATTGATAATAGCAGTATTGACCCTGAACTTTACACAAAATACCAGGTAAACAGGGGCCTGCGTGACTTGCAGGGAAACGGTGTTTTAACAGGCCTTACAGAAATTAGCGAAGTGCAAGCATACGAGACAACAGGCGACCAAAAAGTGCCATGCGACGGCAAATTGTTTTACAGAGGCATTTCTGTTGAGAGCCTTGTTAGTGGCTTTATTGAAAAGCGTAGGTACGGTTTTGAAGAAGCTACTTACCTTTTGCTGTTTGGTAGCTTGCCAACAAGCACACAGCTCGAAGAGTTTTGTGAAGTTATGGCGAAATATCGCCGCTTGCCCACAACTTTTGTGCGTGACATAATTATGAAAGCGCCCTCAAGCGACATGATGAACACGCTGGCGCGCTGTGTTTTAACACTGTACGGTTACGACGAAAACCCCGAGGACATAAGCATTGAAAACGTTTTGCGTCAAAGCATTTTGCTTATATCGTTGTTCCCGGTTATGAGCGCTTACGCATACCAAACTTATTGCCACTATAAAATGGGCGAAAGCCTTGTTATACATAACCCACGTGAAGATTTGTCCACGGCTGAGAATTTGCTTTACATTTTGCGCAACAACAGCGAATACACGCGCCTTGAAGCAGATATTCTTGACCTTGCACTTGTTTTGCACGCAGAACATGGCGGCGGTAATAACTCAACGTTTACAACACACGTTGTAACATCGTCCGGCACTGATACATACAGTGCAATTGCGGCGGCGCTTGGCAGCTTAAAAGGGCCAAAGCACGGCGGCGCAAACATAAAAGTTGTTAGCATGTTTGAAGACATGAAAAAACATATTAAAGACTGGAATAGCGACGAAGAAGTTGAAACATATTTAAAAGCGCTGTTGAACAAACAAGCGTTCGATAAAGCAGGGCTTATTTATGGCATGGGCCATGCTGTTTACTCACTTAGCGACCCGAGGGCGAAAGTGTTCGAAAAATATGTAGAGCGCCTGTCGGCCGAAAAAGGGCGCAGTGACGAATACGCCTTATATGCGGCAGTAGAGCGCTTAGCGCCGAAAGTTATTGCAGAAGAGCGCAAAATTTACAAAGGCGTTGCAGCAAATATAGACTTTTACAGTGGCTTTGTTTACAGTATGCTTGATTTGCCAAAAGAACTGTTCACGCCTATTTTTGCAATGAGCAGAATTTCAGGCTGGAGCGCACACAGAATTGAGGCACTTATAAACAGCGGCAAAATAATACGCCCTGCGTTTAAAAGTGTTCTTCCACGCCGAGAATATGTTGATATTGATAAAAGATAGTTTATGGCTTATAACTTATAATTGATAATTGGCACCACTATAATTTTACCAGTTTAAAATGTTGGGCTTTATATTAATTATTATTGTTTAAATTAACATTTAAAATTACGCACAAAATGCAGGGGTAACCTTTTTGGAGCTGTTGACAAAGTCGCCTTTACAAAAAGCTTCGGCAAAATTTCCGTCATATTTTACAAAAATGCTCATTAATACACACAGTATTGCTTGCGCTTTTTGTTTCATCTGACAAAAATTTTGCTCTAGTTTTTGAAAAGTCTTTGTTTGTCAATATCTCCCTTTTGGTTGCCCCTGCATTAGCGTTTTAAAAAATATTTTTTTGAAATTAAGAGTATTAAAGTTTTATTAATTTTTTTAAAAAAATTTCGGGTTCTTAGGGCGGCGCCTAAGATATTTTCCACATTTTATAAAAACGCTCGTAACTCTTCGCGGTAAACAGTCTCTGCGTCCTCCAGCCTTTGCGCAAGTGCCAGTGCGCCGTTGCTTGTGTCGTTTTTGTCCACTTGCGATAGTGCCTTTTGCATGTCTTTAATGCCCATTGTGCTGCCCTCAATTAGCATTTTTGCCATTTTGTGCGGTGAATCGTCGGCCAGCGTCTTCATTGTTATGCCCATGCGTGCGCCCATTTTCGCCATAGGGCTTTGCTCTTCGGGCTGTATGCCCTCCACAGCAAGCATGGCATGTGCACGCCTTGATAAATCTTCATAGGTGTTAAGTTGCTTTTGCAGGTGGTGCAAAAGCGATTTGTCTTTCGTTATCCCTATAAGTTGCCGCGTTGTATTTTTGCCCATTTCTGCATTTTTTGATATTTCGTTTAATAAATTGATAGTTTGATTGTCCATAAAATAAACTCCTTTTCTAAAGCTAAATAAGCTTAAAATTGTAATATATGCAATTATTGTGCCCAAACGCTCGCTATTTATTAAAAATATTGCAAAATGTTACCTTTTAACGTTGCAAAATATGCTATACTTGTACTATAATAGTGATATAAATAAAAATTAAGAAATCATTATCTGTTTCTTTTTGCTATTCACTTAATTATGGGGGATTTTTATGGCTTTTATTGAACTTAAACTAAGCAGTGAATTGCTGAACACATGTATAAACACGCACGTTTATTTCCCGTGCGATTTGCCGGCAGAAGTGGGCTTTGAGCCCAAAGGTACGCTGACGCTTTTGCATGGCTATAAGGGTAGCGGTGCTGACTGGTTTACAATGACGGCCGCCGCACGCTATGCGGCAGATAACTCGCTTGTGCTTATAAGCCCCTCTTGCGGCAACTTTTTTTATCAAGACAGTGCACTGGGTGCGTATAAAACGTTTGTAAGCGAAGAAATGCCCATGCTGTTGTCGCGCATGTTCAAATTCCCGCAAGAGCGCGAGCGCAATTTTATAGCAGGGCTCTCAATGGGCGGCTATGGTGCGCTGTATTTGGGGCTGTCTCGCCCCGATATTTACGGCGGCTGTGCGTCTTTTTCCGGCGCGGTGGACATGCAATCGCTTATAGCGAAAATGGACGACAGCTTAAAGGGCAGCTATAAAATATTGTTTGGCACTAACGACGGAAACATGCCCGACAGCAGTAGCCTGTTTGCGCTGTCAAGCTCCGTTGCAGCAATGGAAAAAAGCAAACAGCCAAAAATATTAACTACTTGCGGCAACGAAGATATAGAAAAATATTACATAAAGCCGCAAAATGATTCTTTCCACGCACACGCCAAAACACTGGGGCTTGCAAACTACAAACACATGACATGGACAGGCTTGCACACATGGAGCTATTGGGACAGAAGCCTTGTTTACGCTATTGACTATTTCTTTAACAGCGGCTACGCAAAGCAAAAGCACGACGAATGGGCGCATGAGCCCGATATTTATGTTTAATTATAGCAGCAGAACGGAGCATATAAATGCCGACAACCGACACACAAAAAGCGCATAACTTGCCCACAGCACCGCTGGCAGACGTTTTGCGCCCGAAAACGCTTAAAGACGTTTGCGGCCAACAGCACATTTTAGGTGAGGGCAAAGTTTTCAGGCGTGTTATTGAGAGCGGACGTATTCCGAACATGATATTTTACGGCCCCAGCGGTGTTGGAAAAACCACGGTGGCACGCATAATTGCTGAGAACAGCAATATGAGCTTACACAAACTAAACGGCACTAACGCCGGCACTGCCGACATAAAGGCGGTTATAAGTGAAATTGACACATTTGCAGGTAGAAACGGCGTAATATTATATCTTGATGAAATACAGTATTTGAACAAAAAGCAACAGCAAAGCTTGCTAGAGAGTATAGAAAACGGAAGTATAACGCTTATTGCGTCTACAACAGAAAACCCGCATTTTTACATTTACAGCGCACTTTTAAGCAGGTGCACCGTTTTCGAGTTTAAAGCGCTAAAGCAAAGCGACATTAAACAGGGCGTTGATAATGCACTGAGGCAGCTTAACTGTGAGAATTCTTACGGTGAAAATGCTAAAAGCGGCACATGCAAAACAAGCGGCGAGAATGACATAATAACAATAGACGATGACGCCTTAACAACACTTGCGGCGTCAAGCGGCGGCGACATGCGCAAAGCACTGGGTGCACTTGAATTTGCCACAGCGGCGCTTATAGGTGAAGAAAAACGCGTTATAACGAAAGAAATGGTTTTGCAAGTAACGCAAAAGTCGTCTATGCACTATGATAAAAGCGACGACAACCACTACGACAGTATATCGGCACTGCAAAAAAGCATACGCGGCTCTGACCCTGACGCCGCTGTGCATTACCTTGCGCGAATTTTAGAGGGCGGCGACATGCCCAGTGCATGCAGGCGCTTGCTTGTAATTGCCTCAGAAGACATAGGCCTTGCGTACCCAATGGCGGTTGCAATAGTAAAAGCATGTGTGGACAGCGCACTGCAACTTGGTATGCCCGAAGCAAGAATACCACTTGCAGAGGCCGCTATTTTGCTTGCCACGGCGCCAAAAAGCAATTCAGCACATATAGCGCTGGACGCTGCAATTAACGACATACGCATGGGTAACTCAGGGCCTGTGCCGCGCACACTGCAAAACAAGCACTATGACGGCGCAGACGCAAAAGTGCGTGGGCAAAACTATAAATACCCGCACGATTTTGAAAACCACTGGGTAAAACAGCAATATTTGCCCGATGAATTGGCTGGCGTAAAATATTACGAATACGGCAAAAACAAGGCAGAACAAGCGGCAAAAGCTTATTGGGGAAACATAAAAAAATAAACGCTTGTAGTATATTATAAAGTGTGTGTTGGCACAAATTCTTAACAACGCTGAAATAATTTTAAGCATGAAAGCGAGGGCAAAATGCGAATAATTGCAGGCACAGCACGCGGCACAAAGCTTGAAACATTGCCCGGCACAGACATAACACGCCCCACAACAGACAGAGTTAAAGAGGCGATGTTCAGCAGTGTGCAGTTTATTTTGCAAGGGGCTTTAGTGCTTGATTTATTTGCAGGTAGTGGCCAGCTTGGTATAGAAGCGCTGTCTCGCGGTGCAAAGCACTGTGTTTTTGTAGATGAGAATTCCGCCGCTGTAAAGATTATTGAAAAAAATTTGTATGCCGCAAACATTACAGATAAAGCACAAGTGAAAAACGAAAGCGCCGCACGCTTTGCTACATCATGCACCGATAAATTTGATGTGGTGTTTTTAGACCCACCGTATGCCTCAAGCCTTTTAAGCGACATTTTGCCAACATTGCCTACAATTTTAAAAAGTGGCGGCACTGTTTTAGCAGAGGCAAAAACAGGCACACCGCTTTTGGAAAACTACGGAGAATTGCACCTTAAAAAAATATATAAATACGGCAGCACTGCAATTTATAAGTATGAAATAAAACGCTAATATCTTTTAAACAGTACACAACACACAAAAAAGGAGTGAATAAATGCGTATTGCAATTTGCCCCGGCAGTTTTGACCCAATAACTAACGGCCATTTAAACATTATAGAGCGAGCAAGCAAGCTTTTTGACAAGATAATTGTACTTGTGCTTGTAAACCCGAACAAAAAGCCAATGTTTACAGAAATTGAACGAGCAGAGCAAATAAAGCGTGTAACAGCGCACATTCAAAATGTAGAAGTAGATACATTCACGGGTTTGCTAGCACAATATGCACAAGAAAAGAATGCGGTGGCGCTTATTAAAGGCCTTCGCGCTGTAACAGATTTTGAGTTTGAGTTTCAACAATCGCTAACAAACAAAAAGCTTAACCCGAATTTGGAAACAATGTTTATGATAACAGACGTAAACTACATGTATCTGTCATCAAGCATGGCAAAACAAGTGGCAATGTTTGGCGGCGATGTTAAAGAATTTATACCAATGCAAATTTATGAGGAAGTGTGTGCAAGAATTAAAGCGGAAAGGCAAGGCTAAAAGCTTAAGCTTTAACCCAACACCATACAGCATATATACCATATTAATAAACAAGAGGGGAATATTATGAGAATAGACGAATTACTCGACATGATAGACGAGACACTTGAAGAGTCAGCAGGCGTGCCTTTTTCAGGCGGAAAGCGAATGGTAGACGTGGACAGAGTGCGCGAGCTTTTAGAAGATGTACGCATAAATTTGCCGTCTGAAATTCGCAAGGCAAAAGATATAGTAGAGGACAGGGGCTCAATAATTGCGCAGGCAAACAGTGAGGCGGCAACAATAATTAAACGTGCACAAGACCATGTGCGTAAGCTTGTATCAGAGCAAGAAGTTGTGAAAGGCGCTGACATAAAAGCGAAAGAAATAGTTAAAACAGCCAGGGAAGAAGCGAATGAAACTGTGTTTAAAATGACAAAGTATTGCGATAATATGCTTAATAGAACGCAAGAGCAGATGAGCAAAAATGCACTTGAAATTAAAACAATTCGCGATGAATTGAATAAAAAAGTGACTAAAAAATAATATAATAGCTATAATATATTTGTGTTTTGCGTGGCTTTGTAACATATCTTTTGCGCCAACAGCCAAAACATAAAAATTGGCACGCATGCTACAAGGCAGTATGCGGCAGAAAAATTACAATAATAGCACTGTACTATTGACATTTTATGCTTATTGATATATAATATCATTATACACAAACACTTTCACAAGAAAGGAAGGGCAAAAAATGGAAAAAAGAAACACAGTGCAAAAAAAGTTTGTGCTTGATGCTGTTTCAAAACTTGAAAACCACCCAACGGCAGAGCTTGTGTACACAGAGGTTGTGAACGTGCACCCAAACATAAGCAAAGCAACGGTGTACCGCAATTTATCGGGCCTTGCCGAAGACGGTGTTATTAGGCAAATTAAAATGCCGGGCGGTGCTGATAGGTTTGATTGGAATGCAGAAATGCCGCACAACCACATTACTTGCAAAAAATGCGGTGCTTTTTGTGACGCACCTGCGCTGGACACTGAAAAACTAAACAATGAAATTAGCGCACAAACAAAATATGAAGATGTTTCGCACGAAATTGTTTACAGTGGCATATGCGAAAAATGCGCAAAAAAATTGAATTAGGTAGCTTCAACTATTGTGGGGGTACTAACTAATAATTTAAAAATATCGGAAACAGCAACTTGCACTAACACAAGTTGCTGTTAAAATAAACTATTATTTCAATGTGAAAAGGAGAGGTATTATGGAACTGAAAGGCAGTAAGACAGAGCAAAACTTGATGACAGCATTTGCAGGTGAGAGCCAAGCACGCAATAAATACAGCTATTACTCATCAGCAGCAAAAAAAGAAGGGTACAACCAAATTGCTTCTATTTTTGAAGAGACTGCAAACAACGAAAAAGAGCATGCAAAAATGTGGTTTAAAGAGCTTCACGGCGGTGCAGTTCCACAAACTCTTGAGAATTTGGCAGATGCGGCAGCAGGCGAGAATTATGAGTGGACAGAAATGTATGCTGATTTTGCAAAAGTTGCAAAAGAAGAGGGCTTTGACCGCATTGCAAAACTATTTGAAATGGTAGGCGCAATTGAAAAAACACACGAAGAGCGCTACCGTGCATTGGCAAAAAGTGTTGAAGACGGCACAGTTTTTGCACGTGACACAGAGCAAGCATGGCATTGCAGTAACTGCGGCCATATCCATATAGGTGAAAAAGCACCGGGCAAGTGTCCTGTATGTGACCACCCACAGGGCTACTTTATGTTGCTTGCAAAAAATTATTAATAAAGCGGCCATAATAATAACGGCTGTGGCAAACAAATAGAATTAAATTTGTTAATCTGACAAAAATGTAGGGGCGAACCTGCGTGTTGCCTGAAACTTGGGAACTTCCTTTGGATTCGGGCTATTACACAGGGGCGCCCCTAATATTATATGTAAGCAAAAAAATATATTTAGTTTCTAGTTTGCTTCTATTTGTACAAAACGCCGGTTTAACGTTAATTATTTTGTTTAGTATGCCGTGTAAATTTTTTGAAAAAGCTATTGACAAATAATACTTATTAGTATATACTATCATTAAACAATAAATATTGTTTATACACACTATAAACAAATAGAAATTTAACAAAAAAGAAAGAGGAGGTCTATTATGAGAAGTTATACTACATTTGACATTCAATACGCACACAGGTTTTACGGTTTTAAGGGCGAGGCTCAATATCTACACGGGCACACAGGCATTTTAACAATAGAAGTAGAAGACACAGTAAACGCCGGCGTTAACATGGTTTTCCCATGTAATGAAATTCAAAAAACGGCATGGGCACTTTTGAAAAACTTTGACCATGCGCTTATTTTAAGGGAAGATGACCCGCTACTTCCTGCTATACTTAAAGTGTATGAGGACACAGGCGTAAAAGACGGCACACCGCAAAATACAATGAAAGGTGAAGCCTTTAAAACAGAACTGTGCACAGCATACCCTGACTGCCGCCTTGTTGTTACAAAAGAGACAATGACAGTTGAAGGCATGATAAAAATGGTGTACGATTTGCTAAAAGACAAATTGAACATTGCCAAAATAACGTTCACAAGCGGTGTTAATGCAGCAAGTGCAGAGTTTAAAACAAATAATAATATAGACCGTTGCCCGCTTTGCGGAATAGCAATGGGCGAAGACGGTGTTTGCCCGAAATGTGGGTATAGGCACTAAAACTAAAGAAGATTAAATTGCAAA
>CAYJHA010000028.1:0-21258 GCA_964369785.1 uncultured Bacteroides sp. | reverse complement strand
ATTTTGACAAATTGGCGAGCCAAGCAGTTTTGTTTGAGCAATGCCATGTTCAAAAAAAGTGTATGCAGGTTTGTTATGGCAAGAAGTTTAACACACAAGCTGGTGCACAGAAGTGATGGTAAGCATGAGTTATATGACTTGCAAAGTGACACAGATGAGCTGTATAATATATACAATGATACAAAGTATACCGATATACAAATGAAAATGGAAAAGAACCTTTTAGAGTGGTTTTTGAATACATCAGACTGTGTGCCCCTAGAAGAAGATACACGCTTAAATGAGAATAGATATTATACACCATAAAACTATACAGAGGTAATATGTACAAAGTTATTGTTGTAGATGATGAACCACAAGTTAGAAATGGAATTTTTTTCGGAGTAGACTGGAAAGAGTTTGGTTTTGAAGCTGTTGCACAAGCTGCCGACGGCATTGAAGCTTTGCAACAAATTGAGTTAAACAAGCCGCATGTAGTTTTCACCGATATTTGCATGGATAAAATGGACGGGATGCAATTGATTGACATAATTAAAGGCAAATACCCTGAAATTGAAATAGTGCTTGTAAGCGGATATAGCGATATTGAGTATTACCAAAAGGCTTTAGAACTTAAAATATTCAGTTATATTTTAAAACCAACCAATATAGAAGATTTTAACAAGACATTAAAAAAGTTGAAAACTGTATTGGATGATGCAACCGAAAAAGAAGAAAATTTAAGCATTAGCGCAGAAATGAAAAAGCAAAAACTATTTTCTTCGTTGCTTTGCGGCCAAACGCTTAACAGGCCTACAATTGAAATTATAAATAATAATTATTTGAAAAATATGCAGTGTGAAAAGTTTGTTGTTTGCACTTTTATTCTGCAAAATGGCATGAAATTATGGAAGTTTTCACAAAAGACAGATTATTTAAAAAAACTGTTTTTTAAAAGCATTGAAACAGTAATGTTAGAGGGGTTGCACGATGATGTTGTGTGCATACTTCCTGATGTTAGCGAAACAATGGACATAATTAAGAACACGGGTGAAACTATTGAAAACTGCTATGTTGGTGTAAGTGAGGCTTTCAGTAATATTGAATTTTTATCTGTTTATTACAAGCAGGCATTAACAGCAGTAAACCAAATGATATTTAACGCAGATAAAAACATATTCTTTTTTGAAAAGCTGTTTAATAACAATGAGTATGTTGAAATGAGCGATTTTAAATATGATAAAGTAGTGCAAAAATTGTTCGCAGAGGACAATGAATTTTGGGAAGAAGAAATAACAAGGGTGTTTGAAAGCTTCGAGAACAAAATTATTTTTGAGTATGATTATATTAATGTTATTTGCAATAATTTATATTACAGGGTAATAAGACAAGGCAGGCAGCAAGGCCTTGAATTTCACGAAGTTGAAAGCTTTTATGACAATATAGAAAAAATATTAAATTTAAACGAAAAGAAAAAAATGCTTATAAACACCCTTTTAAGTATTAGCTACATGGTAAAAGATAAAAACAGCGGAAAGCTTGCTGATATTATTGAAAAAATTAATGCTATAATTGAAATAGATTATGCAAATAACCAGCTGTGCCTTGCATACATAGGCGAGAAACTATCAAGGAACACGTCATATTTATCAAACATTTATAAACAAACAGCAGGAATTAATTTGTCGGACAAAATTGCGAATACAAGAATAGAGCACGCAAAACAAATGCTTAGAAATACAAACGAAAAAAGTTATATTATAGCCGAGAAAGTTGGCTTTAACGATTGCTCTTATTTTACTAAAATTTTTAAAAAAATAGCCGGTGTTAGCCCGAACCAATACAGAAGAAACAATTCGAATGAATTATAAGTAGGGAATGATTAGATGTTAAAAAGGCTAAAGCTTAAAACAGCATTAATTGCTATTTTTGTATGTTGTGTTTTTATAACATCTTTTTTTATTGCGTTTACTTTGCTTAACAATCAGCGCAGAATAATGATGAGCATTTCTGTTGATGCGCTTAGCAACGAGCTTGATAATATTATAGTTAATGTTGAAAATATTTTAACTAATGATATTGAATTTCGCTCTGAAACTATATTAAACAGCAGAGAATTAAACATAATGCTTGATGAATTTAAGCTTGAAGATAATGGCGCAGAAACGCAAAAGCTTGTAAATATTTATTTGCTGAACAGATATATTGCAAGCCTTAGTGGGTATAGCGAAGCAACAGATTTCCTCTCGTTTATTGTTGATAGCGAAAACGAAATATATAATTTGAAATATCCTTTAGATGACAGTAAACGCATAGACGATTTTGTTGACAGTATTATAAAGCAGCAAAGCAAAACAGGCATTAAAATGTTTTATTACCCTGCAATGCCTAATTTGTTTTCGTTTGACAGTGAAAATATAAGGGAAGAATATATTATTCCAATAACCAGAAATTTAATTAATATATCAGGTAGCACTTATTATGGGAAGCAAATTTTCACTTTGCCCGAACAAAATATTTATAGCTGTTATAAAAACAGTAGCTTTTTATCAAGCGGAACAATTTACATAGTGGACAAAAATGGGAATATAATTTCAAGTTCGAACCAGCAGATGATAGTAAGTGATATTTCTAAACAGCAAAGTGATAATATAAACTGGGCAATAAACAATTTAAACAGTGGGGAAAATATAGATAACACTGTTTATGTTATGAACAAAAGTTTTAACGACAACGAATGGGTAATTGTAGCGGAATATTCACTGCAAATGATTAATAAGCAAATACAAAATACCATGGTTCAGTACATAGTTTTTTTTGTGTTTGTGTTAATTGTCATTTGTATAATTATGGTGATGCTTTCAAACCATGTTATAAAACCAATTTATAATTTAATGCATGGAATGTCTCATGCCGTTGAAAACAAATTTTCAAAAACTGTTGAGGAAAAGGGCACTAAAGACACCATAATGCTTATAAGAGGATATAACGAGCTTTTAAGCTACATCGACACTTTAATTTTTACAGAATATGAAATTGTAAAACGCAAACAACAAGCGGAAATGGATGCACTTGTGACACAAATTAACCCACATTTTTTGCACAATACGCTGGAATCCATAGTGTGGCAATCTCGCTCTGTCGGCAATACAACAGTGTCGGAAATGGCGCATTATTTAGGTATATTATTTAATATTAGCGTAAATAAAGGCAAATCTTTAATGCCTGTTGAGAGAGAGCTTGAGCATGCCTCTGTTTACATTAAGCTTCAAAATATACGGTATAACAACAAATTTAATTTGCAAGTATCTTGTGATGAAGACGAGCTTTTGCAATATAAAACATTAAAGCTTATATTGCAGCCAATTATAGAAAATTCTGTTTTACACGGGTTTAAAGATAAAAATGAAAACTGCAAAATATATATTCATGTAGAACAAGGCGAAAATGAACTTGTATTTTATATTGAAGATGACGGATGCGGAATGACAAAAGAGCAATTAGAGAAACTGAACAATAAAATAAACAATTGCAATTTGTCTTACGATTCAACAACCGTTGATGATTATAACAAAAGTGGAAACGGAATTGGAGTAGTAAATGTTCACCAGAGAATTCAGCTTTATTACGGTGAAGAATATGGGCTTTGTGTTCAAAGCACACAGGGCAAAGGTACGTGTGTGAAAATAACAATTCCGCTTATTAAATAGTTAGATATAAAAAAGATTGCCACTTGCAAAAGTATGGCAATCTTTTTTGTTTTAGTTTATTCTTAATTAAGTGCTAATAAATATTCTTAATTACTGTATAGATTATTTATAGTTTATTTTATGGCGTGGAGCAAGGCTTCCACACATGCCAATTCATATTTGCCTATACTAATATGAATTTTCTTTGCAAATAGCCTCCCAAAGCCCATTTAAATATGTGGCGCCAAGTGCCCTGTCATAAAGGCCATAGCCGGGCCTTCCTACTTCGTCCCATATCATGCGGCCGTGGTCAGGGCGTATGTATGTGTTTGGGCATGTGTCATATATTGCTTTCATTATAGCATACATATCTAAATCGCCGTCACTGCTCAAGTGGCTTGCCTCACGGAATTTACGATAACCTAAATGCTTTACATTGCGTACGTGCATTGCGCCTATCCTGTTTTTTGCGCCAAAATGGCGTATTATTGCAGGTACATCGTTGTTAGGCTCACTTCCAAGCGAGCCTGTGCAAAGGCAAACGGTGTTGCAAGGGCTGTTTACAAGCTCTACAATTTTGTCATACCCCTCAAGGCTGTGCGCCATGCGCGGTAAGCCGAAAATAGGCCATGCCGGGTCGTCCGGGTGGCACGCCATTATAACACCCACTTTTTCGCATGTGGGGATAATGCGCTCTAAAAAATACTTGAAATTTTCAAGCATATTGTCCACTGATATACCCTTATATACTTCAAGTGTTTTCCCAAGCTCTGCGAGGCGTTCCGGCTCCCACCCCGGAAGTGAAAACCCGTTAGAGCTCTTTGCCGTGTTTTCTACTATTTGCAAAGGTGTAAGTTCGCCAAGCTCTGCCTCATCGTAATAAAGGCTGTTGCTACCATCTTCGGGTATTTCACGTGCAAGGTCTGTGCGCAGCCAATCCAACACAGGCATAAAGTTGTAAATAATAACCTTTACGCCCACTTTTGCAAGGTTTTCTATTGTTGTAACGTAATTTTTTATGTACTCATCACGTGTGGGTAGCCCCATTTTTATATCTTCGTGCACATTTACGCTTTCAATAACCTCGCATTCAAGGCCAGCCGCTTTTATGTAGTCTGTGTACTCTTTGCACTCTTCGTATGTCCACACCTCACCTGCGGCCTTTTCGCTTAGCACGCCCATAACACCGCTCATGCCGGGTATTTGTTTAATTTGTTTTAATGTTATATTGTCGCTCTCTTTGCCGTACCATCTAAATGTCATTTTCATAGTAGTATTATCTCTCCTCGTTTTTGTCTAACTCGCCTTTAAGCGTTGCTCTCACAGCGCCATTTCCCTCAAGCATTTTCACAAATAGTGTTTCTATTTTGCTTGCCATTCCAATTTCAACAAGGTCAATGCCAAAAATGGACACATTTGATAAAATAGGCAAAAGCTGCCCATTGTAACTTTTGGGCTCGCCAAACTTGATACCTGCCAGTGCCGCTGTTAGCGTTTCTTTTAGTGGGTCGCTTGATACTTCAAAATCCTTGCCATTGTCGTCTGTGCCAAGCAAATACCTAAACCAACCGGCAATTGCTAGTGGCAATGCTACAAGTTGTGCCAAATCTTTGCCTGTTGCAACATAGCTTTTTATAGTTTCGCCAAAACGTATGCCCACTTTTTGCGATGTGTCTGTCGCAATTCTCTGCGGTGCGTCGGGCATAAATGGGTTTGGCAAGCGCTTTTCTATTACATCATCAATAAATTCTTTTGGGCTAATTATTCCTGGGTCTTCTACAACAGGTAAGCCCTCTTTATAGCCTAAAGTTTTAATTAATTTCACAATATCGCTATCTTTCATCTCGTCACAAATAAGCGTAAAACCTAAAAGGCAACCGTAAACACTCATTGCTGTATGCAGAGGGTTTAGGCAAGTTGTAACTTTCATGCGCTCTACACAGTTCACTGTTTCACGCGTTGTGAAGTAAACACCTGCGTTTTCAAGTGGTGGTCTGCCGTTTGGAAAATTGTTTTCTATAACAAGATATTGTGACTTCTCGGCATTTACAAACGGGGCTATATAAGTGCCACGGCTTGTAATTATCGGCGACATATTATTTATTTTATCATCTTCTAAAAGCTGTTGCACTTTTTCAGATGGTCTTGGCACAATTTTATCTATCATGCTCCAGGGGAAAGAAACACAGTTTTCATCATTTAAATAAGCTATAAAATCTTCACCTACAAAGCCGTTTTCAAGCCAAGCTTTTGCAATTTGCAAAACGCTTGCCTGCAACTTTTCGCCGTTGTGGCTGCAATTGTCCATAGAAACAACTGCAATGGGCAATTTGCCGGCACTAAACCGCTCGAATAAAAGCGATGCAATAACGCTCATTGCATGGCAAGGTGTAGCCGGGCCACTTTGCATATCTTTTTGAACAATGGGTAAAAGTTCGCCGCTTGGTGCAGTTAAAATGTAACCCTTTTCGGTTATTGTAAAAGACGCAAGTTGTAGAGATTTTGATGTGAAAATCTCTTTTAAGCGCACAAAATCTTCGTCATCTGCACGTGCTCGCAGTGCCTGTGTAACAGAGGCGATAATCTCTTTGTCGACTGTGCCATCGGCGTTTAAAGTAACTGCCATTGTAAGGTTATCATATGGTGTGTAAATTTTGTCAACAATGTCAAAATCAAACGTTTCTGCGGCAATAATTCCCGTTGTTGTAGCACCGCTATTTAACAAATTTTGTTGCAAAGACGCTACAAAAATTCTAAAAATATTGCCTGCACCAAAATGCACCCATGTTGGGTTAAGGTTAGTGCTTTCGGCTATTTTTGCCACGTTATATTGCGGAAGTTTTACATCGGTACTTTGCCATTTTTGCGCATTTTCTGTTATCGATTTTGTGTTCATTGAAAGCATGTAATATTCTCCTGTTAAAAAGTATTTTAAATGATATTAGATAGTGTTGACACTATCTAAACATTGCTAACACTAATTATTATTAAGCATTTCAATAATTAGCATGAAATTTCTTGTTATGTGATATGGGGCTTTGACAGGTAGCGCAACAACTTTTTCTTCAAAGCTTCCGTTTCTTTTGCGAATTTGCACCCACTCTCTGACAACTTTGTTGTCGTTCGGAAATGTTTTAAATGTGTATTCTTTAATTGTATTATACCACAGCAAAAAATCTTTGTCATTTGTTATATTGTAAAATAGAAGTGTTGCATAAAGTGCCTCTGAATGTGGCCACCATAATTTATCATCGCAACCATTTAAAACTTGAAAATAAATTGGCTCGTTTTCAGGTGGGATTGCATCGCTTTTTAACTTGCTCTTGTCATCCGTACAATAATGCAAAATGCCACCAAACTCTTCGTCCCAACCCAGCCGCAACGCGTTTTTTGTAATTTCGCCTGCTTTAGTAATCATATCATTGTCTTGTAAAATTTCAGCGCCTTTCCTACTGATAAAATAATAATTAAAGACGACATTTTGACATCTATAATTATAGGCGGAATACTTGCCGGTTATGGCGTGGGCTTACTGCTTAGAGAAGGCGCTTCCGGAGGAGGGCAAGATATACTGGGTGTGTATTTTATGCAAAAAATAACGATAAAACGCAAGAAAATAAAATATGGGGGTGTAGCTAAATCACATTTGGGATAGCGAGCTCGCGTTAAAACATCCCCGAATATAATTTGTTTTGTGTAATTGATATAATTAAAGTGAGATTCTCTGAAAACAGGGAATCTCACTTTTTGTAGTTTATAAGGTTGTTTATTAAAATAAGATGTTGTGATAAATCAAAGGTGCCTTTTTGTCAGCGCTAACGATATTTTATTATTTAAATACTCAGCCTCTTTCGGGTACCTACAAGTATACTCTTTTATAAGCGTGTCAATAACAAAAAGCTGTGCTATTCTTGCTTCAATAGAACCCATTCTAAAAGGGTCTTCAACAGAGCCGCACTGCAAAACAACATCGGCCTCTAAAGCACCGGGGGAACGGGGGTACCGTGTAACAAGTATAGTTTTAATGTTGTTTCGCTTGTTAAGTTCCAGCATATTCAATAGTTCAACTGTTGAACCTGAGTATGAAAAATATAGAACAATATCATTTTTTACAAGCACATTAGAAAGAGCTATTTGTGTATGTGCATCAAATGGGGCCAACACATTTTTGCGCTTAGTAGAAAAAATATGTGCCGCCTCTTGTGCCATTATCATAGAAGCACCTTGCCCCATGCAAAGCACAGTGTCTGCGGCGCATATCAAGTCAATTGCTTTTATTACGTTATCCTTGTTTACAAGCAATAAACATTCTTTAATTGTTTCAATGTGGCTGTCGGCTATATCATCAAACATTTTTTGCTTTTCATGGCGGTACACATCTTTATCACGCTCTTCATTCTTAATTACCCTTGAAGATGATGACGTAGCAATTTCAATTTTAAAAGAATTATAACTTTTGCACCTAATTTTCCTGCAAAAGCGTGTTACGGTTGCCTCAGCAACTTTGCTTGCAAGGGCAAGTTCTGAAATTGTCATGTTTTGTATTTTGCTCTTGTTCATCAAAACATAGTCTGCCACCTTTTTTTCAGAGCCTGTAAGGTGGTAATACTCAATTGTCATGCGATAAAAAACGTCTTTGTCTGGCATAAATATCTCCGTTTCAATATAGGTTAATTTTATTCATTGTGTTATTAACTGGCCAACATAACCAAAATCCACCATTTTTTTGAATGCGTCGTTTACATCTTTTGGTATATGTTGTGGTATTTGATACCCTTTTTTTGCGTAAATTTCAATTCTCTGAAAATCACCCACTATAACTTCCACAGCTGTTTTTTCGTTTAGCCCTTGCTGCTTTGCACATGCAATATACTCTTCAATTCCTGTTTGTGGTGAAGTTACAATTGCCTCGATATTAGGCCAATATATTTTTAAAGCGGCGTAAATTCTTCGCTCCATAAATTGCTGGTGAACAAATATTATTTTGCTGCATTTTAAATTATATTCTTCCAAAAGTTTTTGCGTAAAAAGTATGTTTTCGCCTGTATTTGCAGATTTTTCTTCAAGCATAATGTCGCTTTCAAGAACGCCTAGTTGCACAGCAATTTGCGCAAATTTTTTAGCTTCACTTGTGTTCCATATATCATCTGTGTTTCGCCCAAGCCCACCTGAAAAAATTATTTTATCAGCATATTTATTATTATAAAGTTCGGCACATCTTTTGGGTATGTCTGTGTTTATATTCCCGAAGCCTATTATGCAATCTGCCTTTGAAACTTGCATATTCATGTGCATGTAGTTCCATATAACTTCTAAGTTTTTGTACACATCTTTGTTCATAATTTACACCTTGCCTTTATTTAAAAATAACGCTTACATAAATTATACTTTATGAATTAAGTTTTAACAACACAAAATTGAAACTACTTTGCAAATTAGTGTAAAAATAATGTTATTTAAGCCAATTATAGCAGAAAATACAAATTGTTTTTGTAAAAAAAGTATTATAATACGTAATTTTAGGGCTTTTTGAAATTTATTTTCAAAAAAAGTAAATAAATTTTCAAAAATCTATTGACATTGCATTACTGCGGTGTTAATATAAATGCAAGATAGCTAAAAGTTGTCTTATTATCACATTAAAAACTAGGAGGGTTTTATAATGAAAAAGGTATTAGCACTTATTTTAGTACTCATGATGTCACTTGCAATGTTCGCAGCTTGTGGTGAAACTGCCGCACCTGCAGAGAGCACAGCACCTGCTGAAACAGAGGACATGGCAGAAGACACTGAAGAGCCACAAGCAGCAGGCGAACCTGTTGAAATTACATTCTGGTCTTTCCCTGTTGGCGGTTTTGGTGATGCTGACACAGTTGCAGGCTTTATAGAAGCCTTCAACGCAATGTACCCTGAAATTACAGTAAACCACGAGTTGCTTGACTACACAAACGGCGACGCACAAGTTACAGCCGCTATTGAAGCAGGCACAGCACCTGACATTATTATGGAAGGCCCCGAGCGCCTTGTTGCAAACTGGGGTGCCAACGGCTTTATGGTTGATTTAAGCGACATGATGACAGACGAAGTAGTTGCAGACATCAGCGCAGTTTCAACTGCACCTATTGATGCTTGCACAGCAGCTGACGGCGCTGTGTACGAGTACCCAATGGTTACAACAACACACCAAATGGCTATTAACTATGAAGTTTTCGAAGAGGCAGGCGCACTTCAATACATAGACGAAGAGACACGCTCTTGGACAACAGAAGACTTTGTTATGGCTATGGAAGCTGTACGTGACAGCGGCCTTATTCAAACACCGGGCATTATATATTGTGGTGGCCAAGGTGGCGACCAAGGCACACGTGCTTTAGTTACAAACCTATACGAGGGCACATACACAAACGAAGACTACACAGCATATACAATTAATTCAGAGAACATGGTTAAAGGCTTAACTTTAATTAACGACATGGTTGCAAGCGGCGCACTTAGCAGCGATGCAGCTATTGCAGCAGCTGAAGAATTACAATTATTTGCTAACGGCACAACAGCAGTTTCATGGGCATGGAATGCATCAAATGAAATGGCTTATGCACCGCAAGCAGCATTCACACCTTTTGCAATGAACTTCCCGTCTGAAGACGGTGTTGCAGAACTTCAAGGCGGCATTTGGGGCTTTGGCGTTTTCGACAACGGCGACGAAGCTAAAATTGAAGCAAGCAAAATGTTCATAGACTTTATTGCAAATGACCCAACACAAGGCCCACAAAGCGTAGCGGCAACTGGTTTCTTCCCAGTTCGCTCATCTTTCGGCAATGTTTATGCAGGCACAGACAGAGAAGAGGCAATGGGCGTTTACGCTTCATTCTTGCCAAACCTTGGCGCATACTATCAAGTAGCACCTGTATGGCCGGAGCAACGCACAGCATGGTGGGAAATGCTACAAGAAATGTTTACAGGCACAGAGCCACAAGCTGCAGCAGACAATTACATGGCAAAAGTTGAAGCTGCAATGGCAGGCTAATTATTCACAGAAAAATAATATAATAAAATGATGATAGTGTGAAAACTATCAGGTAGGCAGTGCCTGCATCATGCCAAATTGCAGTAAAAATTTACATGCTGTCGGGCAGATGCGGGCACTGCCAATTTAAAAACAAAAAAGGGGTTAGCCTATGAGCACAAATAATATTAGTGATGCCGCTATAAAAAGAAGCAAAGTGCTTGCACGAAAAGAGGCACTCTCTGCCTATATATTTCTGTTGCCTTGCTTGCTTTTCTTTATAGTATTTGTAGTAGTTCCTATTCTTTCTGCTTTATTCAATAGCTTTTTTCACTATTCTGCCGCTGAATTTGAGTTTGCCGGCTTTTACAATTATATAAAAGCTTTTAGAGACCCCGTTTTCCTAAGAGCTCTATTTAACACAGCATTAATTGTGTTTGTAAGTGTGCCGGCGGTTATGGTTTTTTCACTTTGGGTTAGCACGGCAATTTATAAAATGAACGATTTTTCACTATCGTTTTACCGTGTTATTTTTTACTTGCCCGTTGTAACAGGCACTGTTGCCGTTACTGTTGTTTGGCGTTGGATGTTTAACCAGTACACAGGGCTTTTTAATAATGTGCTCACTTCTTTGGGTGTGATTGAAAAAAATATCTCTTGGCTTGGAGATGAGCGCACAGCAATATGGGCAATTATATTAATTTTGTTTACAACATCAATAGGCCAGCCTATTGTTTTATATATTTCAGCACTTGGAAATGTAGACAGCTCTTTAGTAGAGGCCGCACAAGTAGACGGCGCAACAGAAATGCAAGTGTTTTGGAAAATAAAATGGCAATGCATAATGCCAACAACGCTATACATTATTGTTATAACTACAATTAACAGCTTCCAGTGCTTTGCACTTATTCAATTGCTCACATCGGGTGGGCCAAATAATTCCACACAAACAATTATGTACTATATATATTACAATGTTTTCAGGGTGGACGATTTTGGCTATGGCAATGCAATGGGAATTATTTTGGCAGTTATAATAGCATTGTTTTCAGCCGTTCAATTTAGGCTTATAGGAAGCGGAAGGGGAGACAAGTAATGAAAAACGAAAGCAACATAGTTTACAGATGGTTTAGCAGTATTTCAATGTTTGTGCTTGCAGTGCTCTTCACTTTTCCACTGTATTGGATTATTACAGGCTCGCTTAAAGACGCGGCCGCAATAAACTCTCGTGATGTGCAGTGGTACCCACACGAGCCTACACTTGACAATTACATTCGTCTTTTTGAAGAGCCTGCAATACGCTGGCTATTTAACACAGTTTTCATTTCTGTTGGCGCAATGCTTTTAACTTGTGTTGTTGCATCTATGGGCGGCTATGCTATTGCAAAAAAACGCTTTTTTGGCAAAACGTTAATTTTTGGCTTAATGGTTGGCGCAATGGCACTGCCAAAACAGGTTATTTTAATACCTTTGCTTAGGCAAATGAATATAATGGGCTTGCATGATACACTATTTTCTGTTATGTTACCAATAGTAGGTTGGCCGTTTGGTGTTTTTTTAATGAAGCAATTTTCAGAGGGCATACCAACGGAAATGCTTGAGGCCGCACGAAT
Source organism: uncultured Bacteroides sp. (assembly GCA_964369785.1). GTDB lineage: Bacteria > Bacillota > Clostridia > Oscillospirales > Ruminococcaceae > Ruthenibacterium. The sequence continues at coordinate 8,971 of CAYJHA010000028.1, read as the reverse complement.
TGACGGTGCAAGTGAAGCGTTAACTTTTATTAAAATTGTTTTTCCAATGATAAAACCCGGCGTTGGTGCACTTGCCATATTTACATTTATAAGTAGTTGGAACGATTATTTCATGCAACTTATAATGTTAAACTCAAGGGAAAATCTCACAATTTCACTTGGCATTGCACGCTTGCAGGCTGAAAGTGCAACAGATTTCGGAATGATAATGGCAGGCGCGGCTTTAGCGGCAGTGCCAATTATAGCAGTGTTTATCACTTTCCAAAAATATTTTACAAAAGGCATTACAATGGGCGCTGTTAAGGGTTAAACTTTAGGGTGAAATGCGTACGTTAGTATTAGTATTATTTCCTAACGGCTATGCTTAAATACAGTGAGATTAATTAGATTACAAACAATAATATTTGGAGGCTTTCATGTTAGATTATAAAGGAATTTACCCTGCACTTTATGCGTGCTATGGAGCAAACGGTGAAGTAAGCACAGAGGCAGTAAAAAAATATGTTAGGTTTTTAATTGATAGTGGCGTACATGGCGTTTATGTGGGTGGTTCTTCGGGCGAGTGCATTTACCAAAGCATCGAGGAGCGAAAAACTGTTTTAGAGGCAGTAATGCAGGAGAAGCAAGGTAGCGACATAAAAATTATTGCACACGTTGCTTGCAACAACACAAAAGACAGCTGTGAGCTTGCCGCACATGCTGAGAGTGTGAAAGTTGACGCAATAGCGGCAATACCGCCCATTTATTTTAGGCTACCGCCACATGCCGTTGCAAAATATTGGAACGACATAAGTGCCGCCGCGCCAAACACTGACTTTTTCATTTATAACATACCCCAGCTTGCAGGGGTAGAGCTAACATCGGCACTTTTAAGTGAGATGAAGAAAAATAAAAACGTTAAAGGCGTTAAAAATTCTTCTATGCTTACAATGGATATTTCAAATTGGCGCCGGCAAGGATTTACAGTGTTTAACGGGCCAGATGAACAGCTTGTTTCAGGGCTTGCCGCAGGTAGTGTTGGCGGCATTGGCGGCACATTCGGTGCAATGCCGAAATTATACCTTGCTATATATGAAAATTATTGCAAAGGCGATATGCAAAAAGCAATGAAGTTGCAAGATGAGGCGCTAAAAATAATTGAAGTGCTAACATCAAGCACGTCTAGCATGTACGCTGTAATAAAAGAAGTTTTGCGAATAATGCACAATATTGATATAGGCGATGTGCGCAGCCCACTGCCAAAACTTGATGAAAACGGAAAAGAAGCAGCGGCACAGGCTGTTAAATTGATAAATGCGGCTCTTGGGTAAGAAATTAATTGATGGAGTTATATATTTGTAATTCGCTTTTAAATTGCAAACGCTAAAATATTATTGATGCGATATTCTACATTAAACTAATGGGTGGGGTAAACTATGCAAAGCATAAAAGAGTTAAAAACTTGGGCGAAAGTTGAACTTGACAAAAGCGTTGAATTTTGGCTTAAAAACGGCATTGACAAAGTAAACGGTGGTGTGTACACTTGCCTTGACAGAAAGGGTGAAGTGTACTCTACCGATAAATCTGTGTGGATGCAGGGGCGATGTGCATGGACTTTTGCTTACTTGTGCAGTGTTTATGGCAAAAAAGAAGAGTGGATGAATGCGGCGAAATCTTGCCTTGATTTTATGGAAGATTACTGCATAAATAAAGAGGCAGGCGGCAGAATGTATTTTACCGTAACTAAAGACGGCAAGCCATTGCGCCAGCGCAGATACTGCTTTAGCGAGGGCTTTTATGCCATTGCAAATGCCGAATACTACGGCATTACAGGGGAAGAGATATACTTAGAGAGGGCAAAAAGAGCATATCAGCTTATATATAATTTAAATGCAGGCAAAATAAAAGACCCAACAGGCCTTGACGCTAAAACAATAGAAACAACACGAACCGGCAGAGCACTTGCAAACCCGATGATATTTTTGAACATAAGTAATGTGCTTGCACGTGTAGACCCTGATAATGTTGATTTATACAATAAATACAGCGATGAATGTGTGCATGACATTTTAAAATATCACCGTAAAAAAGACATGAAGTGCACGCTTGAAACAGTTGGCTTAAATGGCGAGTTCATGGGCGAAATTACTGCAGGCAGAGTTGTTAGCCCGGGGCACGACATTGAGTGTGCATGGTTTTTAATGGAATATGCAAAGCGCAAAGGTGATGAAAAGCTATACAGCGAGGCGCTTAGCATAATTAAAGACGCACTTGAAACAGGCTGGGACAATGAATATGGCGGCATACTTTACTTTATAGATTGCCTTGGAAAACCACCCGAAGCGTATGAGCACGACATGAAATTGTGGTGGGTGCATAACGAAGCACTTATTGCGTGCGCAATGGCATATGCCGACACAAACGATGAATATTATTTAAAATGGCTATTAAAAACAGCAAACTACTGCAAAGAGCATTTTGCAGACGAAGAATATGCAGAGTGGTATGGCTATTTGCGCCGCAGTGGCAAGCCGACAATGCCATCGACAAAAGGCAGCACTTTTAAAGGGCCATTTCACTTACAAAGGGCATTAATAATGCTAAATAGCATATTGTAATGAAAATTTTGTAAGAGAGTTATATTGCAAAGACAATGGAAGACCAAGCGTTGATCCTGTTATATTAATAAAAATGGTGCTGATACAACATTTGTACGGCATAACATCATTGCGCAAACTAGTAAGTGAAGTGCAAATGAACTGTGCGTACCGCTGGTTTTTGGGCTATATGATGAGCGAGGAAATACCACACTTTACATAATAAAAGACCAATGACAAAGCAAGGTTTTTTCAAGAAATATGAATTTACATACGACGAGTTTTACGACTGTGTAATTTGCCCAAATGACAAAATTTTAAACTACTGCATAACGAACAAAGACGGAAACAAAGAATTTAAAAGTGACCCAAAAGAGTGCAAAGCATGCCCGTTTATTCATAAATGCACGCAAAGCAAAGAGTTTCAAAAGACATATACAATGCATGTATGGCATGAATATTTAGACAACCTAAATGATGTTCGCTTTGCTTTAAAATATGACGGCTTGTACAAGCAGCGAAAAGAAACAATTGAACGAGTGTTTGCAGACGCAAAAGAAAAGCATGCAATGCGCTTTACTCAATACAGAGGTTTAGCCCGTGTCACAAAATGGGTTAGGCTTAAATTTGCGTGCATGAACCTCAAAAAACTGGCAATTCACAAGTGGAAAGACCCTAATGGTTCTTGTGTTTTTCAGTGCTTTTTTGATGTTTTTACAATTTTGCAAAAAAGAACCGCCTACAGCTAATGCTGTAAGCGGGTTTTTCTTCAGGCTGAACCACAGGTTTTCATAAACCTGTGGTTCTTTATGTAGAAAATCCAAGAAGGTATGATTGTTGATGACATAGCTGAGATGCTATGAGGAAAGTGAAGAGTGAATTGAATTTTAATTGTGTTAAAACTCATGGTTTTTTAGTTTATTAATACGGACGTAAAACAATAAAAATTATTTTTGATTTGTGTCTACTTCTAAAATATTTTGATTATACCAATTAGATTGGTTTTTGTATTCTCTGGGAGAGCATTTGCAAAAATGCTTGAAAATTCTGTTGAAATTAGAAAGATTTTCAAAGCCACATGCTTGTGAAATATTAATGATTTTTAAATCGGAAGATACAAGCATGTTTTGAGCATATCCAATTCGCTTTCTGTTAATGTAATGTACAAGGTTTTCTTTTTTTAGATTTTTAAATTTAGCCGAGACGTATTTTGGTTCTAAGCAAACATGTTCTGCGATATCTTGTAAATTGATTTTATTTGAAATATTACTTTCGACATATTCTTCTACTTTTTTTAAGAAAGGGTCTTTATTTTTTTGTGTGCTTTGTGACAATAGATGCTCTTCTTTTAGCACATTTAATATAAGCTGAAATGTTTGCGAAAAAAGTTGCAAGTTATCTGTGTGGTAAAAAATATTTGAAGCAAGACCGGCTAATGTGGAAACACGCTCAAAACATAACTTTGAAAGCTGAACCACAAAGGGTTTATTAGGATTATCATTTGTTTGAAATAAAGAAGTTAATTGCAAATTGCTATCGCTTGGCATAAACATTAATGTAAACATATCTACATAATTGGTTGTGTTTTTATAATAATGATAAGTGTTTGGGGCTATAAGAGCGGCAGAACCCTTAACCATGTGTTGAGCTTCACCGTTTATAAAATGGTCTGCTTCACCGGCAATGCAAATTTCAATTTCAAAATATTCGTGGCAATGCTCAGGTTTTTCTTCATAATTTCTAAAATAGTTTGTTAAACAATTTACCTCTTTGGCGCGTTCGGTAAAATGATATTTTTCTTGTCCGTCACGCCTTAGGGGTATTTTTTTTGTGTAATAAATATCTGTGTTCATAATAAAGGATAAATTCTGTCCGTTTATAATATTCTCCGAAAGCATATTTGCTCCTTTCAAAACATAAAAAAATATTACTTTAATTTGTGAACTATCACAAAAAAGAAATTATAATACACGAAAAAGTATTATTTTTTCAATAAAATATAGAGGAAAGTGAATTGATAACTGAGATATAATTATAGCATGATAATAAAGAGGAACCGGGAGTTTGTGAAAATGGAAATGACAACGAAAAAAACGATGTCGCTTGATGGAGAGTGGGATGTTTTATACGATTATAACAATATAGGAAAAGAAAATCAATGGTTTGTTAAAGAAGAATTTTACAAAAATGAAAATATTACACCCATACAAGTTCCTTGTTGTTTAGAAACACAAAATAAAGACTATGAAGGTGTAGCATGGTATGCTAAAACTGTAAAACCGTCAAATAAATATATCGGTAAACAATTATTTTTACAATTCGATGGTGTGAATTATAAATGTGAACTTTGGGTAAACGGGATAGCGGTTTCTTACCATAAAGGTGGTTATTCTCGCTTTGAAATAGATGTTACGGGTTATTTAATTGCAGGAGAAGAAAACTTTGTTTCGTTAAGAGTTATAACTCCAATTATAACAAAAGATATAACTATTGATGGAATAGGCAAAAATGAAATGCCACATTGGCGTGCCGCACTTGCCGGAGGAATTTATCAATCTGTACGATTGAAAGCAAGAGAAAATGTGTATATAAAAGATATTTTTGCTATACCGGATATGGATAATGGCAAAGTCTTATTAGAATATGAAATTGTGAATTGCAATTTGCATGAAGAAGAAGTATCACTTTGCATAAGTGTAGCAGAGTATAAAAACGATATGGAAATTTTTAAAATAAGAGAAGATTTTTTGGCAAAAACAGGTGTGTTAAAAAAACAAATTTCCTTTATAATACCAAATGCTAAACTTTGGGACGTGAACAGCCCGAATTTATATACAGTAGAATGTGCGATTGTATCAAATAACGCTCAGGACATTACAAATATACGCTTTGGATTTAGAAAACTCGATTTTAATGAAGATGGCTTTTTGCTCAATGGTAAGCCAATATATATTAAGGGAGCATTTAGTGAAGAATTATTTCCACACACACTTGCCATACCGCAAGATATGGAAATAGTAAAACGTGGCATGATGCACGCAAAAAATGCAGGGCTTAATTTAATTCGACCATGGCGCAGACCTATGCCGGAATATATTTATGACTTAGCAGATGAAATAGGTATTATGTACATTGGTGGAATTGCAGTGGAGTGTATGAATCGTTTTCCCGAAATTACACCATATTTGAAAGAACAAGTTGAAAACGAAGTTTCAGGCATGATTTTGCAGCACCGCAACCACCCCAGTATTGTGATTTGGGAGCTTTTTAATGAAATACATCGTAAACCCTTGCATTTGATAAAACACAGCACCTCCTTACATGCAAGAAAACTTGACCCTAGTAGAATTATATTTGATGAGTCCGGTGGTTTTGCAAACGGTGCAAATATGTACCACCCATTTGATGATGTGCCCGTAAGAATTAACGATATACATTCGTACCCTAATGCACCGCTTGAACAGTCTATGTATGATTTATATATGCAAATGGGACAAGAAAGTTTTTTGGGAGAGGGCACACATACACAAAGCTGTATTAAACCAAATTGTTTAATCAATATTTCAGAGCTTGGTTATGGCAGTTTGCCAAATTTGGAAGACAATATAAATGAATATTTAAAAAATGGCAATGAGATAACACCTGATTATCGCTATCACTTTAGAGTGTATAATTCTTTAAAAAAAGTTTTGGCAGAGTGTAAGCTAGAATATTTATACAAAGACATCAATTCATACTGCTTGGCAACACAAAAAGTGCATTATGATGGCAACAAATACATGATGGAATCGTGTAGGCTTAACCCTAAGGTAGGCGGAATTGTAATGCATGCTTTCACCGATGGAGATTGGGTTTTCGGAGCAGGTGTTTTGGATATTTTCAGAAACCCTAAATTGCCATATTATGCTTTTAAAGAGGTTCTTGGTGAAACATATATTGCACTGCGAAGCGTTAGACCAAATTATTTTGAAAATGAAGAGATTGTTATTAACTTGCCTGTTATTAGTGAAAAAAATTTGGCCGAACAAATTATAAGTGTAGAAATTGAAGACACGCAAGGCAACTGTGTAAAAAAAGAGCATGTGAAATGTGATATACAAAAAGGTATTACCCAGCCTTTGCCCATAAAAACTTGCTTGCCAAAAGGCTCGTATACAATAACGGCAACATTGCTCGAAAAAACTAATGCTTATAAAGTACATGTTTTAGAAGAAGTTAAGAAAATTTCAAATTTAAAACATGTGGCTTTTTATAATTTGGCTCAGTCTAGTCTGGAATTTTTAACAGATTGCGGAGTAAAAGCGGTAAAGTTTACCACTGAACTCGATAAAAAAACGCTGCTTTTAATCGGAGAAATAAACGAGGAAAATTCACAAGAATATCTTGACATAAAAAAATGGATAGAACTTGGCGGCACGGCAGTTTATTTGCAATTACCCGAGGGCGAAAAATATTTGAGCGAAACAGGGTGGATGTTTAAATATGAAAGCAAATCTTTGCCGTTTGCACTTGATATGGCAGATGGGAAAGGACTGTGGATTGGGCACAACCATATTTTACACAATCACCCTGTTTTTGATAATTTGCCAAATGACGGCATGATGGATAACAATTGGCAAAACCTTATACCACAACGCTCTTTAAAAACAGATAGTACAAATTGGATATCCGGCATGATAACGTATGATTTTTATGGTGGACAAGATTACAAACAACACTATATTGGTGTGAGCGAAGTATACTCAAGTGCTAATATAATAATGCAAGAATATAAAAAAGGTAAAGTTTTATATAACACATTACCTATAGTTGAAAATTTAGAAAAAGAACCATTTGCAAAAAGATTACTGGCTAATTTATGTGAATGGCTGTGCAATAAGTAAAATAGAGGTGAAAAATGCCAAAACATGTGTTTTTTATAATATGCGACGAGCTTAGGTATGATGCACTTAGTTGCAATGGCAATAAAATTGTAAATACAAAAAACATAGATGCACTGGCAAGAGATAGTGTTAATTTTCACAATTGTTATTGTGACGCACCTATGTGTGTGCCATCAAGGGTAAGCATTGCAACAGGGCGATATTCTCTTTCTCACGGGGCTTTAGATAACATGCTTACACCTTTAGAAACAGAGCAATCGCTATACTCAAAACTGCAAAGTAGTGGAATTAACACAATTAACCATGGAAAATGGCACACTAATATTTCACCAAGTAAATTTGGTTTAGATGCAAACAACACAGGTGAAGCACAGCGCGATTTCCCTGAAAAACATATTAGCCCTTTTGGTATACGTGAGGCTAGTGCACGTGAAAATGTAAAGTATACACGAAATTACGGCGAAATACCTTTGGTGCTATACGGCACACGCCCTACAAAAGCTGAAAAAACTTTAGACAGCATAGTAACACAAAATTACTTAGCTGAAATTGAAAACATAGCAAAAAGTGATGTATCTACATTTGCAAGATTGTCTATTTTAGACCCGCATTCGCCATATTTTCCATCTAAACCCTATGATGCCATGTTTGATTGGCAAGATATTAAGCTGCCGGAAAGCTTTGAGGACAGCTTGAAAGACCGTCCGATTTTACAACAATATTTTCACAAAGGGCGAGGTTTTGATTTATTAAATGAAGAAGATTTTAAAAAATGCATTGCGGCTTACTATGGGCTAGTGGCACATACAGATGACAGAATTGGGCAAGTGATAGCACATTTGAAAAAGCATAATTTGTATGATGACAGCATGATTATATTTACCTCTGACCATGGCTGTATGCTAGGGGAACACAAATTTATTGAAAAGTGGGGGCATATGTACGAGCCTGTTGTCCACTGTCCGCTTTTAATCAAAATGCCAAAAAATGAGTTTGCAAGAACAGAAAAAAACACCTTTGTGCAATCTATTGATATTATGCCGACAGTCCTTGAATATTACAAAATTTCACCTTCTACAAATATTCACGGTAAAAGCATTTTACCACTTATAAAAGGTGAAAAAAATAAGCATAGAGAAAAAGTTTTTGCGCAATATTTTTGCGCTTCTGTACAAAGTGAGCCCGCATTGATGGTGAGAGATGAAAAATACAAGTTGACCATATACCCGGGACAAGAACTGTTAGAGCAAGCGCTTTATCTTGACCACCCACTGCGCATGACAAATTTTTTTGACGGTGAAATTATTGAGGGCGAACTTTATGATATGCAAAATGATAAGGCTGAACAAAATAATTTGTTTAATAACAGCAATTTTGCAGATGTAAAAAAAACATACATAAACTATATAACAAAATGGAAAGAAAGCCTAAACGGCACAGCGCAAATTCCACAGCATATTGATGTAGGTAAGTTTGGGATGTTTACATTATTACAAGGTGGCAATATGAAAC
>CAYJHA010000027.1:14119-21420 GCA_964369785.1 uncultured Bacteroides sp. | reverse complement strand
GCAAAACACAAGGTAGGGGCCAATACTCTATGGAGCCAAGCCACTACATTGACGTGCCTAAGAGCATTGCAGAGCAAATTATGGCAGGTAAAGCTAAAAAAGATAGTTAATTTAACAAAAAATTAACAATATACTATTAAAAATGCTTGCATTTTTCTTTAGTATTTAGTAGAATTACAATTATAATAATAGTCTTACAAATTAAAGGAGGACATAACAAAAATGGCAAAAGCAAAATTTGAACGTAATAAACCCCACGTTAACATCGGCACAATAGGTCACGTTGACCATGGTAAAACAACACTTACAGCTGCTATCACAAAAGTTCTTGCAATGGGCGGCAACGCAGAATTCACAGATTACGCTAATATCGACAAAGCTCCTGAAGAGAGAGAGCGCGGTATTACAATTAACACAGCTCACGTTGAGTACGAGACAGCTGATCGTCACTATGCTCACGTTGACTGCCCCGGCCATGCTGACTATGTTAAAAACATGATCACAGGTGCTGCTCAAATGGACGGCGCTATCCTTGTTGTTTCATCAGCAGACGGCCCAATGCCACAAACACGTGAGCACATCTTGCTTTCACGTCAAGTTGGCGTTCCTTACATTGTTGTTTTCATGAACAAAGTTGACCAAGTTGACGACGAAGAGCTTCTTGACCTAGTTGAGATGGAAATTCGTGATCTTCTTTCAGAGTACGATTTCCCTGGCGACGATACACCTATCGTTCGTGGCTCTGGCCTTAAAGTTCTTGAGAGCGCTGCAACAGATTCAAGCGCACCTGAGTATGCTTGCATACTTGAGCTTATGGCTGCTGTTGACAGCTACATTCCTACACCTGAGCGTGCTAAAGACCAACCGTTCCTAATGCCTGTTGAAGATACAATGACAATTACAGGCCGTGGTACAGTTGCAACTGGCCGTGTAGAGCGTGGCGAAATTAAAACAGGCGAAGAGGTTGAGATTGTTGGTATGACTGAAGCTATCAGCAAAACAACAGTTACAGGCCTTGAAATGTTCCGCAAAACTCTTGACTATGCTCAAGCTGGCGACAACGTAGGCGCACTACTTCGTGGTGTTACACGTGAAGACATTGAGCGCGGCCAAGTTCTTTCAAAACCGGGTTCTATCAAACCCCACACAAAATTCTCGGGCCACGTATACGTGCTAAAAAAAGAAGAGGGCGGCCGTCATACACCGTTCTTCAACAACTACCGCCCACAGTTCTACTTCCGTACAACTGACGTTACAGGCATAGTTGTTCTTCCTGCAGGCACAGAAATGTGTATGCCTGGCGACAACGTAGACATGGAAGTTGAACTTATCACTTCTATCGCTATGGAAGAGGGCCTACGCTTTGCTATCCGTGAAGGCGGACGCACAGTAGGTTCGGGCATCGTTACAAAAATTACTGAGTAATTTTTGTAGAATTGCTTAATAGCTTCATAATTACAACAGGCGGCAACTTTAGAAGTTGCCGCCTGTTTTTTTAGTTTTCCGTTTAAAGTTTTTTGCCAAGCTTTTTTTCAAAAAAGCGTAAAAAGCGAAAAAAACCGTATGCCCTCACACAACACCAAACGCATTTAAATACTCAAATGCCGCCGGCACAGCCCAAAACGCTAAAAAGCCAATAACAAATATACCGCTGCACATTACACTACTCGAAAAAACATCATACTCCCCTGCCCCACTCAATTTGTCTGCAACACTTCCGCCCTTAACAGGCAACTTAAACACAACGCTTGCCACAAGCGGTGCTGTAAAGCACAGCGCGGCAATTTCGTGAATATACGGCACAAGGTTTATAAAATAATCCAGCGTACGCAAGCTTGGCGCAAGGTGTAGCCCTGTGTTTGTAACAGCGCCTATTACACCACTTGCAATCATGTTCGCACCAAATTGCCCCGGAAAATGTGTAAAAATCAATATAAAAAAGCCAAAACAGAATATTACATCAATATAAAACCAAATTGTTTTGCTTTTTTGCAAAAATGTTGTTATAACGGCAAACGGCATTAACAAAACAAGCCACTGCGGGTGCCAGTATATGCTGAAAAACAGCAGTGCGAACACAGCCATGGGCACGTATACTGCAAGGTAATTTTCTCGCGTTTTGTCGCTGTGTAAAAAGCAGTAAACGCACAAAAGTGCGTACAAAAGCATAAACAGCGACACCTCGCCAAACCCGCTATCGACAGGCACTAAAAACATGCGCTCGAACATCAGCGACGTAAAATATGCAGCATTGCCCGTTCTGCCCAAAAACAGCAACGTTGTGGGCACATACAAAAACATGCTTATTAGCGCGTATTTCAGCATGGGCAACAACTTCTTGCACCTCAAAAGCAACAGCGGTATAAACACAAGGTACGCAAAAAACTTAAACACACCGCCCACGCCCATAAAAAGGCTAAACTTCAACATATCACCCTTTATGTAATATGTTATGGCAAGCAACATGAAAAACAGGCACAATGTGTCGTACTGGCCCATAATAACCGGCGAAAAAAACGCAACCGGGTTTAGCAGAAAAAATGCGGCGGCAGTGTATGCAACTTTATTGCTAAGCCCCAATTGCACGCATATTGTGCGCAGTAAATACGCACAGCCTACAAAAAATGCTACGCACAAAACTTTAGTATACAGTAGCAGTGCCAGCTCATTTACAGGCGTGCTAAACAGCTTTGTAACTGCGTAAAACGGCAACTGCCACAAACCAAAAACTGCGTAAACAATTATATTATAGTTAGCAAAATTAATATAATAAAGCTCTAACGGGCGAGATTCTACGTAACCGTAATAATTAAAAAAATTGCCGCTGAAAATACTTTCTAAAAATAGGTATGAGTGGTTAGCTGTCTCGTGAATGTCGGGGTGTGAAGTAAGCGCAAAACATACAACAAAAACAGACGCCCAAAAGATATTATGCCCGTTTAAACTCTGCTTTATATTTATATTTTTTATCGCGTTTTTCATTATATTTCGACCTTTCAGTTTTGTTTTTTAACCACAAATATCTGCTTAATTATTACTGCTTAGAAGTTATGCCTTTATAAACAGCCTGCGCCGCCTTTAATAAAGGCTGCTGCTTTGTACGTAGCTCTGTTATTCTCAGCCCGTGCAATATAAACACGCTATACGCTTTAAAATGAAATTGCTTTTACAGGGCAACTTAGGTAACAATCTCCACACTCATCGCACCTGTTTTTGTCAATTGTATATGCGTTTGCACTTTCATTAATGGCCAAAAACGAACATTTTTTCTTACATAGCCCACAAGAAATGCACTTTACTTTGTCAATTTTAAGCCCCTTATACTTTTCCTTTGCGCCACCATATGAAAAATATGTGCGCTGCAATTTATTATCACGCTTAACTTTCTCAAAGTCGTAATCAAAAATGTCGCCATACCCATCTGTTATGCAAAAAACCACCATCGCCTCATATTGCTCTTGGTCTTTAATGCAAAAGTCAAAAATAGCGTTATTTTTGGCCTTAATTTCGTCCATGCTCACTTCTTTCACATTGCCCGTCATGCGCATGGCATAGCCGCCCTCAAATATAGGCATTCCGTTTTCATCGTGCTCTACTTGCGTTTTTGCGCACAGCCCACAAATTGACAGTTTACCGTTCGCTTTCATGTGTTTATAGAAATCTTTCGTGAACATTGTCATAAAATAAATTCCGTCGTCGTCAAATGCACGAAGGTGCGCTATTCTTGTTTCAGGCTCACCTTTTTCATTTACTGTCGCAAATGTAAGGCAACCTATTTTGTCAAATTTCTCGTATATTTCTTTTATTGTCATTATTTCACCTACAATTTACCCTTTTTGTATACGGCACAAATGCTTTGCAGTGCTGTTATATCGTTTAGTGGGTTTTTTTCAAGCACTAAAATGTCGGCAAATTTGCCCTTTGTTAACGTGCCGTAGCTGCTGTTTATGTTAAGCAGTTCTGCCGCCGTTTTAGTTGCCGATATTATTGATTGTGCTGTGCTCATGCCTGCGTCGCACTGGTGCAAGGGCTCGTTTGCTGTTTTGCTGTGCCCTACAAACGGGCAACCTGCATCATCACCCATTGCAATTTTCACGCCTGCATCTAGGTAACGTTTGAACGACTCATCGACAGTTTTATACTGCGAGCGCACTTCGTTTTTATCGTACTCTTTATAGTAAGCCGAAAGTGTCGGCACAATGTATGTGCCGTTTTTCACCATAAGGTTCAGCACATCGTCAATGGCTTTGTCGCCGGGCGAATGAAACTGCCCGTGCTCAACAGAGTCAACACCGCCCTGCACCGCAAGCTTCACGCCATCAAAACCTATACAGTGTGCCGCAACGCGCTTGCCAAGGCGGTGCGCTTCGTCTACTGCCGCTTTTATTTCGGGCAGTGTCATTTGCGGCGTTGGGGGCATAATGCTATGGTTTACGCGCATTTTTGGGCGTGCATAGCCGCCTGTTACCATAAGTTTAATAAAATCTGCGCCGTCGCGGCTATTTTCTCGCACTGCTTTTTTAAATTCTTCCTCGCCGTCACACTGGCGAGACATCCACCACGAATGCCCCCCTGTTATGCAAAGTGCTTGCCCTGCCGCTAAATATTCGCTAACTTTCCTGTCTGTTTGTGCAAGTTTATCGGCAAGGGCAATTTCAATATTTTTGTAACCGCCGCAATCTCTAAAGTAAGTAATGCCGGCGTTGGCCATTGCCTCCAGCCTGTTTAATGCATCTATTACCATTGAAACTTCGCCGGCATCAATGGCGGCTTTACGCTCCCACGTGTAGGGCTCGCTTAAAAGGTGCGCATGGCTGTTAATTAAGCCGGGCATAAGGTATTTGCCCGTGCAGTCGTGAATTTCAACTGTTCCGCTTTCGCTGTTTTCAATGGCTTCAACGGCCGCACTTTCACCGGCAGGCAAAATCTTTTCAATTTTTCCGCCATCAATAACAACACTTGCCAAAATAGGCGTGCAGTCGTCATTTTCACAAGTAATAACACTTGCATTTTTTAAAATTAGCATTCAGTACTCCAAACTTCTTCACTATTACTCATTACTTTTTACTTTTTAAATTTTGCAACGCAAAATTTAAACTACGCCGGCCCCAAATTTATAAGCTGTGCCACGGCAACTGCCGCAACGCCAAGAACCATAAGCATCGCCATAAGTTTCGACACAAATTTAAGCCATGTAACATACCCAATTTTCGCAAGCCCCATAGCTATCATCATTGTGCCACTTGTAAGCCAGAACATATTCGAAAAACCGTCGCCGATTTGGAAAGCGAGTACAGCTACTTGCCTGTTTATGCCAAGTAAGTCTGCAATAGGTACCATAAGCGGCATTGTTACAACTGCTTGGCCCGAGCCCGAGTTTATTAAAAGGTCGATAAACGTTTGAACAACAACCATAAGCCCTGCCGAAATAATTGGGCTTAAAGCCTCAAGCGGAAGTGTTGCAAAGTGGATAATAGTATCAATAATTTGGCCTGACTCTATAACTACAATAATGCTGTTTGCAAAAGCAACACAAAGCGCCGCAAGTAACATGCCTTTTGCGCCATTTACAAAATGCTCTGCTATTTCACCCGGTTTATAGCCGTAAACAGCGCCTGCAACAACGCCCATTACAAGAAACACTGTTGCACACTCGTTCATGAAAAAGCTCATGAACATTGCGCCGTAAATTAGAAATGCTATTGCACCTACAAAAACTAAAAGCACAAGCTTTTGCTTTGCAGACATAGTTACTTTTTCGGGGTCTTTAATTTCTTTAAAGTCGTATGTGTTGCCATAGCAAAGGCTTTTTTCAGGGTTCTTTTTAATTTTCCGCGCATAGCTTATTAAATAAAGGCCTGAAACCGTAACTACTATTACAAAGAAAACAATTCTAAACCACATGCCGCTAAGGTATGGAATTTCTGCAATTTCTTGCGCTATACCAATATTAAACGGGTTAATAAACGCCGCACCATAACCAATGGCACAGCCAACAACAGGTATTGAAATGCCTAAAACTGCATCGTAGCCTAGGGCTATCATAAGCGCAATTAAAAACGGCGCAAACACAAGCGACTCCATAGCCATGCCGAAAGTTGATGCGCACAGCGCAAAAAATGTTAGCAAGCCAAATATGAGAACACTTTGACCAACGTCTGACTTAAAGCGCACTATAAAACGTGCCATAAGCGCTTCAATTGCGCCTGTTGAGTTTATAATGCCGAAGCCGCCGCCAATTAACAGCAAAAAGCCCATAATATTTGCTGCGTTAATTATACCGCGTTGAAACGACAATAAAAAGCCGCCCACACCAACGGGAGATTGCTCTACAAACGTAAATGTTCCGGGCACAACTTCCGTTCTGCCTGTGTCGGGGTTAACTGCGCGCTCATACGTGCCTGCCGGTATTATGTACGTTAGCACAACTGCTATTAACACAATTAATGCAAGCAGTACAAGTGGGTGAAGCCCCTCACCCTTTTTTTTCGCAATTTTATCTTTAGACATTTTTTTACCTCACTTTATTATATTTCCCATTTTTTTGAAGTTCGCCATACAATGCCAACACTTTAAACTATGATAGCGTGATGTATATTGTTGTAGGGGCGGCGTTTCGCCGCCCGAAAGGTTTGATGTGATACCTTGGCGGGCGGCCAATGACCGCCCCTACATTTCACGTTCATATCTTAGTGTTGTTAAGTTGTTGCCTTTGGTTTACCATTCATTTCGTATTCAAGTGCTAAACGGAATGGCAAAAATTTAATTTGCATTTGCTTAACTTCTATGTTATTATACTATCACAATAAACATAAAACAAGTACGATATTTTATGATACCGGTATCATAAACGATACCTAAATCGCATTTAATTAGCTGTTAATTTGCAAAAAAACGCAAACAATAATAGAAAAGGAGTTTTATAATGAACATAGATTTATTTGGAAAATGCCCCTACGTTACAACGCAAAAACTACTTTCGGGCAAGTGGTCTATATACATTTTATACTTGCTTTCAAGCGGCCCTGTGCGCTTTAACGAGCTTTTGCGCAAAATGCCTATGGAAATGACACACACAACGCTGTCGCGTCAGCTAAAATTGTTAGAGCAAGAACAGCTTGTTATACGCAAAGAATACAGCGCAATACCGCCAAAAGTTGAGTATTCTTTAAGCGAAGTAGGCTTAAAATTTTTGCCCGTTTTAGCAGCGCTTGAAACATGGGGCAACGAATATATTGCTAACATTAACACAAATAAATAATGCCGCTGTTTTTTTGCAAAATTTTATGGCATGTGGGCGA
>CAYJHA010000027.1:0-14019 GCA_964369785.1 uncultured Bacteroides sp. | reverse complement strand
GCTGCAATTTCATCGCTGTTAAATACAGCTTTCATCACAACATATTGCCCATCCACTTCAAAAACATGGTATTCACCATTCAGTGCATACTTCTCATAATCGGAAACATCAGCCACTATATAAAGCGTGTTATCGTCAATTATGCCATTTGCTAAATTATTCTTAGCTGTGTTTACAAAATGTGCCCTGTTCTCGTTTTCAGCCCTTGCCTCAAACGATAAATTTACCTTAATGCCGCTGTTTGCCTTGCCGGCAAGTATGGCAATATCAATTGCGCCGGCATAAATTTCAAGTTCTACATCAAGCGCCGCAAAGTGTGTAAAATTATCTGTCGCCGCTTGCCAAAAGCTGTCTGTAAGCGCATAAGTCATTGTGTGCCCGTCACCAATGTAACCCTCGCCGCTAAAATAGCCGTTTTTCAGCGAAATAGCAGGCATAATGTCGTACACTTGCACGGCAATAAGTGCCGCCATAATAACGGCGTATACATGCTTGTAAGTAGCTTTCGATATAACAAAAAGCACTACTATATATATAAGATAATGCAAAAGCCAGCCAAACCTACCGCTTGCCCTGAAAATTGACGCAATTGACAAAACAGAGTGCGGCAATTCTATGCTGAAAAGAAGGTGCTGGTCTAGTGTTATATTGTTACTAAGTGCGAATATTGTTAATATTACCGTTACAAAAATAAGCCCTAAACTTGATTTTATATAAAAAACAACTTCTTTTCGTATATTTTTGCACAATAAAGCAAAAGGTAAAATGGCACATAGTGCAACAATTATGCCAAAGCCCAGGTAATTAAAAGCCTCTTGCTGATAAATTATTTGAAATGCACGCGGCGGCAAAAAGTTTGACCAGTCGCCTATTTTGTTGCTGACAGGGTTAATATATGAGTTAAAGTTTAAATTAAAAATGCCGTAGCCAATGTCTGACGCACTGCCAATGCTATGAAATGCACCTATAATATAACCAAATAAAAGCGTAGATATTAAGCTGATTACAATAAACAAAAAAGGCTTTAGAACTTTTTTTGCATGAAAAGCCCACTCGAGAAAAAACGCGAAAGAAATTGCAAAAGTGAATGGTAAAAAATACGGGTGAATTCCTATTGCAAGCGTGTTTAAAATAACAAAGGGCATAGTAATTTTGACATATTCTTTTATGCTTTGCGGTGAGGCGTGTGATGAGGCATGTTCTTCTTTCCACATGCTTTTGTTTTTGAAATAAAAATAAAGCGCGGCAATAATTAAAAAGTGGCTTGTAAGTGCAACATGGCGAAAAGCGCGCTCCATCATAACAGGCGACAGCGAAAATAAAACGGCGCTAAAACAGCTAAAAACAGAAGACTTCGTAAAAAAGTTCATTAAAAGCGCCGAAAAACCGCCCATAAGCATGTAGCAAAGGCACACGTAAATGCCGAAATATTGGAACGTTTGCGGCAAAACGGGCATTAGTAGCTTAAAAAATATGGCGGCAATGGGCACAGAATCTGTGTAAGACACACTGCTACCATACGGATATGCCATATTTTCACCCACACCAAGTGGAAACTGCCACGGTGATTGACTATAAAGCATCCACCCTGCATAATGCTGTGCAACGTCTTTTTCAACGTATCCGCTTGTAAAAAAAGTGTCGTTAGTTACATTAAGCGTGGCAGGGGTAAACACGCACAAAAATACACACAGGCCTATTAAACAGCCTGTAATAAACAGCGTTTTTGTGTTGAAATTCAGTTTTCTTACCATTAAATACACATGCTCCGTAATTTATTTTTGCAAACTAATAACTTTAACCCTTATTATTTATTCTCAAAACTTTTGTATGGCGGTGCGCATTATTTGCTTAAACTTTGCGCAAGTACACAAACCCATACGGCTCAAGGCTTAAGCTTCCGCTTAGGCTTACATTTTCACCGTTTAAAATATTTTCAAAATCTCCGCAAAGCTCACCTGAGTTTATATTTGCGCCGTCTGCCACTATATTTACGCCAACATAAACAGTCTCGCCATCGTGTTCGCGTTTAAAAAGCAAGTGCGTGTTGTTTATAACAACATTTTTATAGCTTCCACTGCAAAGTGCACGCGAGCTTTTTCTTGCCTTGACCATTTTGGCAATTGTAGCTGTAAGCTCATTCGGTTTGGGCTCATCAAAGCACGGGCGCAGGCTTTTATCGCCGCTGTTTTTGTCGCCGGGCTCGCCCCACTCACTGCCATAGTAAATGCACGGCACACCCGGCATTGAAAACAGCACAGCGTACACTGCGTCTATTGTATTTTTGTCGTTTAAAATGGTATAAATTCTCGATACATCGTGGTTGTCTACAAAAGTCATCAACTGCTTACCACGGTAAATGCACCAGTCTTCACTTCCAAACTGGCGGTTTAAAGAGTGTGATATTTCAAACAAGTTCTTATCATTCATGCTTGAAAAAAGCCCTTTGTAGCACTCGTAATTTGTACAGCTATGTAGCATGTCATCTTTCACAATTAGGTTATAATCGCCATGTATAATTTCACCTATCAGTGCAAAATCAGGCTTTAAATTAGTGCAGAATGTGCGCAAATTACGCATAAAATCGTGCTCTAGGCAGTACGCTACGTCAAGGCGTAAGCCGTCTATATCAAATTCGTCTATCCAGCCCTTAACACAATTTAGCAAATAATCAACTACTTCTGGGTTTTTCAGGTTAAGCTTCACAAGCTCATAATGCCCTTCCCAGCCCTCGTAATAAAGTCCATCGTTATAATTGCTGTTACCACCAAAATCTATAATAAACCAGTGCACATATTTTGATGCTTCGCGCTTTTCAAGCACGTCTTTAAAAGCCCAAAAGCCCCTGCCCACATGGTTAAAAACACCATCTAACACTATTTTTATTCCGTTTTGTTTTAGTGTGGTGCACACGCTTTTGAAGTCGTCGTTTGTGCCAAGGCGTGCGTCAATTTTTGCGTAGTCTCTTGTGTCATATCCGTGAGAATCCGCTTCAAAAATTGGGTTAAAAAGCACTGCGCCAACGCCAAGAGATTTAAAATGCTGAGCCCAGCCATTAATTTTTAATATATTGTTCGATGTGCTACCGTCGTTTTCATAGGAAACACCGCAAAAGCCTATCGGGTAAATTTGGTATAAAACACTGTTGTAAAGCCACATAAAATAGCTCCATTCTGCCGCTTTTTTAAATATTAAAACTGCCCAAAACGGCACAAGGCAATTTTAACACAAATTATTATGTATCTATTATTTTACATCACACTGTACTTTTTTGCAACAGGCGCACATGTTGTTTAACTAATATTATAACACAAATAGGTGCAGACATTGACAGAAACTGTAAAATTAATGTATAATTTTTAAGTGACACGAAATAATTTAACGGTGGTTTGCTTATGCATAAAAAAATTCTTATAATACCTGCATTTAACGAGCAAGGTAGCATTGTGCCTACAATTGAAGACATAAAAACGCACTGCAAAGGTTGGGACTATGTAATTATTAATGACGGCTCAACAGACGAAATGCTACACGTTTGCGAGCAGCACAATTTTAATGTAATAACTCTCTCGTCAAATTTAGGGCTTGCAGGTGCTTTTCAAACCGGTATGCTATACGCATACGAAAACGGATATGACTTTGCAATGCAGTTCGACGCAGACGGACAGCACATGGCACAATATGTGGCTGAAATGTATGAAATAGCAACAAAAGGCAAGGCAGACATCGTGATAGGCTCACGTTTCGCACGTAAAAAAAAGCCATACAGCGCAAGAATGTTCGGTAGCCGGCTTATTACTTTATTAATATACATCACAACAGGCAAGCTTCTTACAGACCCAACAAGCGGCATGCGCCTTTTTAACAAAAAAACTATACGTGTGCTAGCAAAAAGCGTAAACTGCCACCCTGAACCCGACACAATAGCCCACCTGCTTCGCCACAAAATAACGGTGGAAGAGTGCCAAGTAGAAATGAAAGAGCGCATGGCAGGCACAAGCTATTTAAGCTTGATAGGCGGCCTACGCTACACGTTTAACACCCTTGTTTCAATAGCGCTTATACAATGGTTCAGAAAGGAAAAAATTAAATGACTTTATTGAACGTAATTCTAATTATAGGTGCACTTGCCACAAGTGTGTTTATACTTTTCAGGGTGCGCCGCTCTAAGGTGCAAATTGAAGATTCTATTTTCTGGCTTGTATTTTCGGGAATTGTGTTTTTACTTAGCATCTTCCCACAAATGGCGTATTTTTTCTCAAGGCTTCTCGGTTTTGAGGCTCCCGTTAATTTTATTTACCTTGTTATAATTTTTATATTAATAGTTCACCAATTTTGGCTGACAATGCGCCTGTCGCAGACAAATAACAGGCTTAAAGAAGTTATTCAGCGCAAGGCAATTGATGACCATGAAATTTTGCATAATAGCAAAAAAAATAATGATAATTAAAGCCTACAAAATACACTTGCATAGCATATTCAGTAGGCTTTAAATGATTGTTTTATTTTTTTATAAATAGCTCTCCCACATAGTAAAAAAGCGGCAATATAATCATCGGAAGCACCAAAATTAAAAATACCACAGCACCGTTAAAAGGTACTAAATCTTTAAAAAGTGCCCTGTTTATTGTAATATAGTCTATATAAATAGTATTAGATGCCGTAACTCCGCAATCTAAACGTATAGATGTTGTTCCCATAGGAAAATAAAAGCTGTAGGCACCATCTTCAAGTTTGCCATAAAGCATTTGGTGCATGCCAAAATTTTGGCTACCGTCAAGCGTATAAAATGCAACAACCTCGCCCGGGGGCTGTGAAAAAGACAGCTGTGCGTGCAAACTGCGAATATTAGCACCGCTTAAAATCAGCTGAGAATCGTCGTGTACTGTAATGAAAGTGGTCTCGTCAACAACTTCAATTCCCACTTGCTCAAAGCTGTTAACGTCAGCATTTAGCTGTGTAAAATACCCTACTTTAAAAAGAACAAAATTAATAAGCCCTACAAAAAGCACTGAACTAATTACTGCTACGGCAACGGCGATGTAGCAAATTACAACAGCTTTTTGTGGGTGTTTTTTTATGTAATTGTGTATTTTTTTTGCTTTTTGCAAAGTAAGCAACAATTTATTCGTATGCATAAAATTCCTCAAAATATATTTCATTATCATTATTTTTAACTGCATATAGCTTGCCTTGCTCAATTGGCGATGTGAAATACTCGCTGAAAGAGAGCACAAACTCATCTTGTCCATGCGCTATAAAAACATAGTCGAAATTCTCACTGGCTATCGTTAAAAATTCTTCGTCTGTAACAATAGTAAATACGTTGCCGTGCATTTCGGCGTGCTCTTCATTGCTAAACCCTGCGGAAAAATCAATTCCTGTATTGTGCAAATCAACGTTGATATATGACGGCAAAAGGTTGTGCCTGTACAAGTTGTAGTTGTAATCGTTTTTCCTGTCAGCTATCATTAAAACGCGTGGCGAAGCGCTAAGTTGCTCTTCGTAAACGCTAACGGTTGTTTTTGCTTCATGCGCCGCTGCGTAGTGGTTATCAGGGCTGTTTATTACAGTTCTGTCAAGCCCGATAACAAAAAGCCATGCTGTAAGCCCTACCGAAAGCGCCACAATAAATATTGTTTTATTTTTTTCTGCTGCAAACTTAAACGCCAATGTTAAAACAAGGCACATCCAAAACCAATAATAAGTGGTCATATATCGCGAATATTCCACCATGCCATCGGCAAAACCCGCTATAAAATAGCTTATGGCAAAAATGTACAATAATGCCCCCACTGAAACACCAATATTTGCAATTAATAGCGCTGTGCGATATTTTTTCGAGTAAAAAAACGAGCAAATAAAACCTGTTACAAGTAATATTGCCACCATAATAGTGTCGACTAAATGAAATGTTGTTTCCTGTGTAGTGAATTGATTGTACATGTCATTGATTACTTCGTTTTGGCGAGGTGTTCTGTAATTTGGCGAAAACACGCCCATTATTATGTTTAGCCAAAACGGTGTGGGCTGTGCGTCAGTTGTTAATACTTGTTCGTCAACAGGTGTTTCGGTGGGTGTTTCTATTTCTTCTTGTTCCTGTTCCTGTTCCTGTTTTTGATAGTACTCTAAACTTTGCGCTGTAACGCTTATGTGTGCATGTGGCACGTTATCTTTTTCATTTTCAGTGTACATATAGTTCATTTTGGCTGTAAAACTATTAATTGAAAAATAAATTATAAAAGATACCAAAATAAGAATAACTTTTATTGCTAGTTTAATTGCTCCTTTTATTTTCCCCGTTTTTTCGCTTGTAGCCGGCTGTTTAATAAACAGCTCAAAGCACGCTATAACGCATGTTGCAAGCATAGCAAACACTATGCCAACATCTTTTGTTATGCACGCAAGTAACGCAGGCAAAATGTACGTATATCGCAGCCACGTGCCCTTATTCGAAATATAAACAAGCACGGCAAGCACCACGTAAATAGCTAGCAAAAAGTCGACCATTGCAGTGCCGTAAGCGTAAGAGGTATTGTTAAAATCTAACGTTGGTGCGTGATATGTTTGAAAAAACGCCGCAACTACAAAAAACAAGAACACGGCCACATCAGCGAAAGGTTTTGCCGCTTTTTTTGCGGCAAACTCTGCCGAAAGCGCAAAAAGCGCAAGAGTTACCACAGTGTATGCAAAGTATAACACATAATCATTATATCCTTTTGAAAACGCAGAAAATAAAAACGTAAGTGTGGCAGCGCCTGTCGGCAAAATACCAAAATCGTTAAGCCCAAAATTTTCTACAATTGGCAAGCTACCCGTAAGTCGCGTTTGCCTTGCGGCAGTGCCCCAAAACGAATATTCGTCCCAATAGTGGTATAAAGGGTTTTGAACTACATATATAACTAAAAATAAAAAGCAAGAAATTAAAAATAAAATTGTAGAAACATTAAAGTAATTTGCAAATTTGTGCAAATTATGTTTTTTAAAGTCACTAAAAACTTGCCACATACCAAGCAAAAAGCACGCACCATAAAAAAGCGTTACACCTACATAAATTACATTAAAAAGGGCAAAAACCCACACAAAAAGTGCACCAAAACAAATTGTTATAACAAAAGAAGACATTGATGACGCATTAAGCTTTCTGTGCAAAAAAAAGCCACCAAGGCACATTAAAAGCACGGGTAAAAAACAAACCATTATAGCTCCTATTTCGGCGCCGCACGCGTTTGTGTTAAGTGCGAGGGCAAAAATTATTACAATTAATTAAAATTCAAGAATATAATAAATTATATCAGAGATACGATTGAATTGTCAATTTACCACATTTTCAAATTATGTACATTTTTTAGATTTTTTGTTATAATATTAAATAAGTTAATTTTAGGGGGCGAATTTTTGACATTTTGCTTTTTTTCAGCGCAATATTTGCCAACAGTCGGCGGGGTTGAGCGTTACACACACAGCCTTGCAAATAAGCTGGTGGCGGCCGGGCACAGTGTAATAGTTGTAACAAGCAAAAAAAATGGCTTAAGCGGCTATGAAGAGCAAGACGGCGTTAAAGTTTACAGGGTGCCCACCGTGCCTTTTGCAAGTGGCCGTTTGCCTATTGCATTACCTTTTTTAAAGTGGAGCAAAATAAAAAAAGCGTTAAAACAAGAGAAAATTGATTTTATTGTAGCGCAAACAAGGCTATACACATTAAGCCTTTTCGGCATTAAATTTGCACACAAAATAAAAGTGCCTGCTATTATTATAGACCACAGCACAGCGCATATTTTGCCAAGTGGCATTATTGGCTTTTTGTGCAGTATATACGAGCATATAATTGTTTGCTTTTTAAAATTATACAAGCCTGAATTTTACGGCGTAAGCAATGCGTGCACAAAATGGCTTACCCATTTTGGCATAAAAACACAAAAAGTGCTTTATAATGCAGTTGAGCCGCAAATATTACAAACACTTTCACAAAATGCAATGCAAGGCTTTGCAACAAGTGGCGAGTTTTTAATTTCACTTATTGAAAGTAGCGCAACAAAAAACGATGATACGTTGGAATTTTTAAAAAGTACAAACGCAAATAACATAAAGGCTATTGTTTACAGTGGCAGGTTTGTTGCTGAAAAAGGTGTAACAGAGCTTATTTGTGCGTTTGAGAGCATAAAAGAAAAGCACCCCGAAGCAGTGCTTTTGCTGGGCGGCAACGGCCCACAATTTGAAGAGATAAAAAGCAATTTAAAAAGCAGAGTTTTTTTACTTGGCATGTTGCCGTACGATAAAAACTTGGCGCTTTTAAAATGTGCTGATATTTTTTGCTTGCCAAGTTTGGCGGAAGGCTTCCCCACAACTGTTTTAGAGGCTGCGGCACTTAAAACTGTTGTAGTGGCAACTAATGTTGGCGGCAATGCTGAGCTTATACGCGACAATGACCATGGCATAATTATAGAAAATAACAGCCCCCAAAATATAGCTGCAGCACTTGACAGCGCTTTAAGCGACGACAATTGGCGTAACAAGGCCACCAACAACACTTTTAATACGCTTTGCAATAATTTCACCTGGCAAAAAGTTAGCGAAAAACTAATTGACATTGCAAACAAAGCACAAAATTAATTAGGCGCTCTAAGCGCTAAGACCTAAAACTGATCAAGCTTGCTTTTTCACTTCATGTAAATACTATCTGGCAAAGTTTCATAATATATTTTAATATGTTAAACATGTTTTCTGCAAAATGTCGAAAAACAAAAAAATATGTAAAATAATATTTCATATTATAATTTTTGTGGTACAATAGAGCTATACAAAATAATTTTATTTTTCTTATTTGACTAACCGCTTAATGCCGCATTTTTGCATTGTATTGTTGCATTTGCACATAAAATGCGTCATAAGCACATTTATGAAAGGAACGGTCATATAATGGCTAACTCTATTAAGCGAGGCAGAGACTTTTTCGGAACTGATAGCAAAAACAGCGGCGTTGCACCGCTTGGGCTTATCTCAGTGCCCGGTGCAGACGATTTGTGCAAAAAAATTAACAACCACTTAAAAAGGTGGGCAAGTGAGGCAGGCGAAAGCCGAGACACTTTTATAATTGATAGCGAATGCCCGCGCTTTTCAACGGGCGACGGCAAGGGCATTATTAAGTCGACAATTCGCGGCGATGATTTATTTATGATTGTGGACGTTGGCAACTATAACGAAACGTATAAAATTTTCGGGCGCGAGAACTGCATGTCGCCCGACGACCACTACCAAAACCTTAAAAGGCTAATACAGGCGGCAAGCGGCAAGGCAGACAGAATTAACGTAATTATGCCGCTATTATACGGAAGCCGCCAACACCGCCGCAGTTACCGTGAAAGCCTTGACTGTGCCGTTGCACTTCAAGAACTTCAAGCTATGGGCGTTTCAAATATTGCAACGTTCGACGCGCACGACCCACGTATGCAAAATGCAATTCCGCTTATGGGCTTTGACAATATAATGCCCACTTACCAAGTAATGAAAACGTTGCTTAGAAGCTTTAAAGACTTAGACATGAACCGTGACCATTTTATGGTTATAAGCCCCGACGAGGGCGCACTGGACAGAAACATGTACTACGCAAGCGTTTTGGGCATAAACCTTGGAATGTTCTACAAAAGGCGTGATTATTCGAGGATTGTAAACGGGCGCAACCCAATTGTAGCCCACGAATACCTTGGTGAAAGCGTTAGCGGCAAAGATATTTTTATAGCTGATGACATTATTTCATCGGGTGAAAGTATGCTTGACCTTGCGTATGAACTAAAAAACAAAAAGGCTAACAGAATTTTTGCAAATGCGACATACACAATATTTACAAACGGGCTTGACGCTTTTGACAAAGCATATAAAGACGGCGTTATAACAGGTGTTTTCGGCACTAACTTGACATACCTCTCCCCTGAGTTGAAACAGCGCGAGTGGTTTTTTGAGGTTGATGTGTCGAAGTATATAGCGTATTTTATAGCCAGTTTAAACCATAATATGTCTATCGGTAGCATTATTGACCCACATGAGAAAATAAAAACACTGCTTAAGAAAACAGGCAGGGAGTAAGGCTTTATAAAAAGCGGCAATGATGAAACGCTTTACCTTTTTTGACACGCTAAAACAGCCAATGAAATTCACCGAATTTCATTGGCTGCTTTTTATTGGCTCTATAATAAAAGTTGGGGTAAAGAATTAGAGCCTACTATTTTATTATATTCTAAATGTTAACCCACGGGTATGTCTGCTTGCGGCAAAACTATATTTGCGTATATGTCTTTTTTGCCTTTTATAGTAAGCGAAATAGCCATTGAAATTGGCCCTACACGCCCCATAAGCATTGTAAGCATTGTGGCAACTTGCGCAATTGGCGTCATGTAGCCGGTAACGCCGACAGATAGCCCAACAGTTGCATAGGCAGATACAGCCTCGAAAATATTGTTAATTGCGCTAAAGTCTACAAACGTGTGGAAATAGAGTATTACAGACGAAAAAGTTACAGCTACAAGTGAAATCATAAAAATAGCTAAGGAGCGATAAACAACTTTTTGGCTTATGCGCCTGCCAAATGCCACCGCTTCATTGCGGCCGTTTATAACGCTTAAAACAGCCACCAAAAGCACAGAAACAGTTGTAACTTTAATACCGCCGCCGGTGCCACCGGGCGCCGCACCTATAAACATTAAAATTATCATAAACAGTTTTGTAATGCTTTGTGTGCTTGCAATATCAACGCTGTTAAAGCCTGCCGTTCGCGTTGTAATTGATTGAAAAACAGAGTTCGTTATCTTGTCGAAAACATTTAATGTTCCTAGTGTGTCGGGGTTATTCCACTCTAAAACGGCAAAACCTAAAGTGCCCACAACAATTAAACCGCCTGTCATTAAAAGCACAAGTTTTGTATGAAGGCGCAAGTGGTGCGTTTTGCGGTATGTCATAATATCTTGCCACACCAAAAAGCCAAGGCCACCGCTAATAATTAATAGGCAAACAACAAAAAGCACATACGGGTTAGTGTAGAAAGTAGTAAGGCTTGAATATTCACCCAGCACGCCGAAAATATCAAAGCCTGCGTTGCAAAAAGCTGAAATTGACGTGAATATAGCTAAAAATACACCGCGTGCACCGAACATAGGCACAAACGCAAAGCTTAAAAGCACAGCGCCCACAAGCTCGCACGTGCCGGCAACGCCCACAACAACGCGCAAAAGGCGGCGCGCCTTGCTTGAGTCTGACAAATTAATGCTCTCACTTGCAAGTTGCATACTTTTAAAGCCAAGGCGCCGCCCTGCCGCAACGTAAAAGAAAGTGGCAAGTGTTAAAAGCCCTAGCCCACCAACCTGAATAAGCGCAAGTATCACAACTTGCCCAAACAGTGAAAACTGCGTGTATGTGTCGAATACTACTAGCCCTGTAACACACGTTGCACTTGTTGCAGTAAACAGCGCACCCAAAAGCCCTGCCGATTGCCCGCTTTTGCTTGAAATTGGCAGCATAAGCAAAAGTGTGCCAACTACTATTACAAACAAAAAGCTATACACAATTAAGCTTGTGGGCTTCACCTTTTTTTGTGAGCGCGTTGTTTTTAAAATTGTGGGTAAAGATTGCTGTCTCATAGCAAAATAGTCCTTTCACTGTGCCGGCTGAACATTTTAAATCGCAATTAATTTTTCATAAATGAACATGCTTTATTTGTTCACTGCGCTTAAAACCCTAAATTCTCATTTACAATAATTACGTTTATTCGCCCTATATGGCGTTGCTGGCGGTGCACAGTATACGCACAGCAAATTCTGTCGGGGCTCTTACAGTTTTCACACTTGCCCGTTACAGAACATGGCGTTTTTAAATTAAGGCGCTTTGTGTTTTTAGGTGCTGCAATGTTTGAAACTCGCTCAAACGCACTTTTTTCATCTGCTGTTATTTTGTTAACTCCAACAACTATTATTACCTTTTTTGGCCCAAATGTAATGGCGGCAACCCTGTTTGCGTTACCGTCTATGTTAACAAGTGCCCCGTCTTGCGTAAGGGCGTTTGTGCTTGTTAAGTACGCATCTGCAAAAAACGCTTCGCGCATTATTTTGCCTGTCTCTTCAGGGCTTAAGCCGGGTAGTGTTCTGTCAAGATACTTATAATCGCCGCCGCGTAGCATGTCTAACACACCACACTCGTTTAGCGTTACACTGCCACCGCTTGCTACAACATCGCCGCTATTAAGAAGCGTTTTAACAAGTGCGCAAACGTCGCCTTTTGTCTCTACAAAATAGGCGTTCATGTTATTTTTTTCAAGTGCTTTCATTGTGCTGTCAATAACTTCCCTGTTTACAATTGCATTTTCAATGTTGCTCATAACTAATACCTCTTACTTAAATTTTATTGTCTTCGGCTTTATCTATCCCGTCAGTCGCCTCGCTCATAATAAAGCGTGGGCGGCGCTTTGTCTCGCTGTAAATTTTGCCTATATACTCGCCTATAATACCTGTGCAAAAAAGCTGTACGCCGCCCATAAAGTATACTGCAATAATCATACTTGTCCACCCTGATACTGTGAACCCGAACAACCTTGTAAATAGTGTTAATAAAATAGCCACCACGCTTACAAAAGAAACAAGCAAACCAAAGCTTGTAATAAGCCTAAGCGGCTTTAGCGAAAGGCTTGTTACACCGTCCAGTGCAAACGCAAGCATTTTTTTAAGTGGGTAATGGCTTTCACCTGCAAGGCGCTCGTGCCTTTTGTAATAAACACTGCTAAAGCTAAAGCCCACAAGCGGCACAATTCCACGCAAAAACAAGTTTACTTCACGGTAATTTTTAAGCCCTAAAAGTGCACGTTTGCTTAAAAGCCTGTAATCTGCGTGGTTAAAAACAACATCGGCGCCAAGTAAACGCATTAGCTTGTAAAAACCCTCTGCGCTTGTTTTCTTAAACCATGTGTCGGTATCTCTGTTATCTCTCACACCATACACAACGTCAATGCCTTTTTCAAATTCAGTTAGCATTTCGTCCATAACGTTTATATCATCTTGCCCGTCACAATCAATGCTTATAGTAACATCTGCGTGGTTTAACGCCGTCATAAGCCCGCCAAGCAGTGCGTTTTGGTGCCCTCTGTTGCGAGATAGCGACACTCCTGCAAAATACTCGCTCTCTTGTGGCAAGGCTTTTATAATGTCCCACGTTTTATCACGCGAGCCGTCGTTCACGAAAAGCACCCTGCTGTTTTTGTCTACTCTGCCACTGTCAACAAAGCTTACAATCTTATCTAAAAATAGTTTTTTTGTTATAGGCAAAACGTCTTGTTCATTATAACACGGTATAACAATATATAAAACAGGTTTTTTACTCATTTTTTACTCCAATCTTTTTATGTCATAGGCTGTCAAAAGCTAAAATGCTACCACGTGTAGTCTCTGAGCTGACCCTCTTGCGTTAAGCCCTCAAAATTATTTTGCCTTAAAACTTCGTATGTGGCAATTGCAACAGCGTTAGAAAGGTTTAAGCTTCGCGCGTCTGACAGCATAGGCACACGCACACATGTTTTTTTATTATTAAAAAGCAGTTCTTCGCTAAGGCCTGCGTCCTCGCGCCCAAAAATAAGGTAAGTTGCTT
This sequence comes from uncultured Bacteroides sp., assembly GCA_964369785.1. Lineage (GTDB taxonomy): Bacteria > Bacillota > Clostridia > Oscillospirales > Ruminococcaceae > Ruthenibacterium. Next base: position 396 of record CAYJHA010000027.1, on the reverse strand, counting down.
TTCCATATGCAACATCGCAATAGTTTTTCTTTGCTTTTGTTGTAAAAAAATAAAATACACCATTATTTTTTTCGAAAAAATCTTTTGTGCTATTATAATATGTTATATCAAGCATGTGCCAATAGTCAAGCCCTGCGCGCTTTAATTTTTTGTCGTCCACCTTAAAGCCCATTGGCTCCACAAGGTGAAGCCTTGCGCCGGTGGCGGCGCATGTTCTGGCTATATTTCCTGTATTTTGGGGTATTTGCGGCTCTATTAGTACTATGTTTAATGTGTTTTTATTTGTAGAGTTGCTGTTATTATTCACAATTTTCACCTGCAAGTTTAATTTTAGCGGCCGTCGGCCGAGGTTTGTAGGGGCGGCGTTTCGCCGCCCGTGGCGTTGCAAATTTGAAC